>JBFLZW010000060.1 GCA_040755755.1 bacterium
ATATGTTCTCATATTGTCGCTCATGATATACTCCTTTTTAATTATTTTTTCAATTACTTAGAGTATATCATGAGCGACAGCTAATGTGTTCTCAATCTATTTCTAAAAATGTGTCCGGTAGTGAGGATACTATTAAGGATACTATGATCAGACGATTTGTACGATTTTCGACCCAAAGTTATACCGGCTATGGCCTGCTGGATGAAGGTGAAGAGAAAATAAGGGAGATAGAGGGCTCTCCATTCGGAGAGCACCTTGTGACCGACCGCTGGCACGATCAGAGCCAGGTCAGGATTTCGCCACCCTGTCAGCCCTCCAAAATCGTAGCCGTAGGGCTTAATTACCGGGACCATGCCAGAGAGTTGAACCTGCCCGAACCGGATGAACCCCTGCTCTTTTTGAAACCACCGAGTGCGGTCATCGGCCACGAAGGGACGATCATCATCCCCGCAATGTCTCAGCAGGTCGAATATGAAGGGGAATTGGCAATTGTCATCGGCAAGCGGGCCGGGAGGGTCAAACCGGAAGATGCGGCTGACTATATTGCGGGCTATACGTGTGCCAATGATGTTACTGCCCGTGACTTACAGAAAAAAGATGGTCAATGGACCAGGGCCAAATCCTTCGACACCTTTGCCAGCTTTGGTCCCTGCCTGGTCTCAGGGCTTGATGCGGATAATCTTGGCATTCGTACCTACCTGAATGGCCAGCTCCGGCAGTCGTCACATACCAGTCAGTTGATTTTCTCTCCCGCTTTCCTGGTGAGCTTTATCTCCCGGATTATGACCCTGCTTCCGCACGATATAATCCTTACCGGCACCCCGGCCGGGGTAGGCGCTCTGCATCCGGGAGATGTGGTGGAGGTGGAAATCGAATGCCTGGGGAGGCTGAGAAACAAGGTTATTACCGAATGAAAGGAGGAATCACCATGAAACCGGATTTCACTCCAAACTGTCTGGCCACAGGTATCGGCAGTCTGCCCCATACTGAAGCTCAAGAGGCATGTGAGCTGGTTATTCAAAATTTGCCGGATATCCCCTTCTGGCCGCAGATGCCCAAAAGAAGCCCTAGGGAAAATATGTACTGGCAATACAGCGAGAACCTGCCGGGTCTGACCTTCGAGGATGACCGGATGTTTATCCGTACGCCGGAGGATTTTTCCGCCATAGAGCGGTTTTATGAACATTTTCTGTCTGAAAATCTCGATTTTTTCTCGATCAGCCAGCCCTATGCAGCCGGATTCTATAAGCTGCAGGAATATCAGGACCATCTTCGCACTGCCTGGGCGGTCAAAGGGCAGATTACCGGGCCGATCAGCTACACTTTGCAGGTTACCGACGAAAACCGCAAGCCCCTGCTCTATAATGATGAGCTGAAAAGCATAGCGATCAAAAACCTCCTGCGCAAGGCAAACTGGCAGGAGAAAATTCTCCAAAAATTCAATCCCCGCACGATTATTTTTCTGGATGAACCCTACTTGACTGCGTTCGGATCAGCATTTACCAGTCTCAGCCTGGAGCAGGCCAGAGAATGCTTGGAGGAGGTCCTGCAGGGAATCGATTCTCGTACCGGCATTCATTGCTGTGGAAACACTGACTGGTCACTTCTTTTGGAGACTTCCATCGATATCCTCTCTTTTGATGCCTATGAGTATGCTCCTAACCTCCTGTTATACCAAAATCAGTTAAGGAAATTCCTGGATCGCGGGGGAACCATTGCCTGGGGAATAGTGCCCACCAATGAGGATGCCCTCAAAACCGCTGCAGCCTCTGAGTTATTGGAAAAGCTGGAAAAAATCTGGCAGGATCTTGCCAGGCTGGGCATTGACCGGGAACAGCTTACCCGCACCGCCCTTATTACTCCAGCCTGCGGTCTGGGGACAGTGCACAAGGATATGGCAGCCAGGGCACTGACTCTGGCCAGGGATATTTCCCAAATGCTGAGGGGAAAATACCGGCTGGAGTAAGGCAACCGATGCATTTTGCCGGTATCCTTTTCATCCCGATGCACCAAAATATATCAAAAATTCCGGCTTTTCTCCCTGCCAGCCGGGAGATGTTCAATTATCTCCAATAAAGTCAAGCTCATTTTCATGGTCTCTTCTGGCATCTATCTTGCTTTGCCTTAATCAATGGCAGAGCCGACTATTCCTATCTACAGATGCCTTTTCATCAATCAAGGTAAATAAGAACGATCCTATTGGTCTGGAGGTGGCAAATCATGAGTTTTGGCTGGAGAAGATCATGGATGAGCACTGGAGTGTTACTTTTGGGTATGATTTTGGGCAACCTGGTCCTCGCAGGGAGTGCCCGGGCTTTTCTTTCCCGGAAAAATGGGGAACCTCAGCGTAACTATACCTATTATATCCAAAGACCGGAAAGAGCCAGAGGAGAGGTAGCTCGATCAGTGACCAGAGAAGAGAGGAAACAGAGCTGGCAGGAGTTTGAGCGCAGGCAGGGAAAAGGCCGATGGCAGGCTCAATCCTGGAATACGGCAACCGGCATGCTTCACCGGGCCAGTCGAGTTACGAAGCCTGCACCGTATGAAGGGCTCTGGCGCAAACTCCTCGGGAGCGAGGATGAGCTGGTAGATGATGCCATCCAGTTTGTGGAGGAGAATCCTGAGCTCTTTCAATTAGGAGCATCCGGTATCAGGCTTGCCAGAATGGCTGAAATGTCGGGGATTTGGTATCTGGATTTTCAGCAGGAATACCAGGACATTCCGGTTTATGGCAGCCGTATCTGGTTTCAATTTGACGACTCATACCGGCTCATCTCCTTCGGAGCGGATGCCTATCCCGGTATCAAGCTTGAGGCGAGGCCGCTGATCGATGAAGCTCAAGCCTGGGAAAGGGTCAGCCAGCATCTGGGAATAGATTCGCCGGGAACACCGGGGAGCGGATACGAAGCGAGCCTCGTCATTCTGCCCGTCCGGTTCGGAGATGATCTGGAGTACTTTTTAGCCTGGATGGTGGATGTGAGCGGAGGTATATGGCGGTATTTTGTGGATGCCCGCAATGGCCAGATCATCAGCCGCTATAACCGCTCCCGGGCAGTAGTATCCGGGACGATCAGAGCCAGAATTTTACCCCAGTTCTACGATGATGCCCCCAGTGAAGTGGGATTGAGAGACCTGTATGTCTACCTGCTGGATAAGAATCAGGTATATAAGGCCCTCTTCGAGGATAACGATACAACTCCCGCCGGATGGAAAACGGAAGGGATGTGGGCCTATGGCCAGCCTGAACCACCGGCTGATTCATCCAATCTGATGACTACGGGACATGGCGGTCCTCTGGACCCGGATTCAGGGTATACGGGGCTGAAGGTTTTTGGATATAATCTCAAGGGAGATTACACCAATTTGATGCGCCCTGCCTATCTGACTACTCCTGACATCAGTTTCACCAGGAACCCAAGATCTAAACTGGTCCTGCGGTTTTGGC
Organism: bacterium; assembly: GCA_040755755.1. NCBI lineage: Bacteria > bacterium. The sequence continues at coordinate 3,446 of JBFLZW010000060.1, forward strand.
GATGGCTGGGAGCATATAAAGAGTATTCTGAAGATGAAAATGGAAACCGTACCAGCTACGATCGCGCCTCGGTTGAAATTTCCGTGAATAACCGGATAACATGGGACACTATCTGGTCCAATGCCAGTGGGCAGATTGAAGATGCCTTCTATCAGAAATCCGCGGGAGTTGGCTGGAACCTCCAGACCTTTGATATTTCCCCTTTCATGAATGATGGCAACCAGATAAATATTCGCTGGGGCATAGGGCCGACCGACAGTTCGGGAGTCTTTTGCGGCTGGAACATCGATGATGTGGAGGTCGTGGAAAGCCTCGTCAATCCAAATACTACTGCCAAAGGAACATTTAATACTGCCCCGGGTAACTATCAAACCGATCTCAATGGAAACTTCCAGTTTCCGGATGTCTGGCCGGGCAAAAATGCATTTCCCAACAAACTGGCCCTCACCGCCAAGCTGGCAGGGAAATACGTGGAGGTAAATAACGAAGACAGCTGGGATGCTATCTGGGTAGTCGAAGGAATTGATGACCTGGATTTCCAGGATCCCAATTACACCCGCTTTGTCTGGAACCCGGAGGATCAGAACAACGGAATTCCCCCGGCCAGCCTTGATACCCCCAGTGTCTACTCACGCATCAGCAGCTACGGTGAGTTGAACGTTTACTACCACATCAACAGGCTCCTGCAATATATCAAGAAGCTTGACCCGAAATACGATGGCATGTGGCGGAATGGGAAAAAAGGCCCCGTAAGAGCGATCGTTGGATGGGGAGATTATTATACCAATGCCTTCTGGACTCCGGAAAACCGGATATACTTCGGAGAAGGAGATGGCAAGCTGGATGGATACCGTGACTTCTCCCTGTTCTCCGATATTATTTACCATGAATATACTCATGCCATAACCGAAAGCTTCTACTCATTTTTCCAGCCTCATCCTGATGCTGCCCTGGGAACTACCAGCACGGATACAACGTCAACTCAGCCCCAATTGACCACCGAGCTTGATGCCATGCATGAAGCCTTTTCCGATTACTGGGCGGCTGCTATGACCGATGACCCCGATATCGGCAATGGCGGCTTCTGGATAGGACACGACTATGTACGGAGCCTGATTTACGACGATCCGAACGACCCTTACGACGATCCGAATGATTATTTAAGATATCCGGAAGACTATGGTGATGATGCTTATGTCAACAGTCTGATTCTGTCTCAGGCCATGTGGGATGTCCGGAAAAAAATCGTGGAAGTGTACGGGGCAGAGCTTGGAGTAGAAAAAGCAAAAGAAACGGTGGACAATCTCTTTCACCGCGCCCGAATCAGCGGTTCGACGACCTTCGCCGATTACCTGCAGGATGTTATCACCCACGATAACCAGATTAACCAGGGGGAATATTCGTTCTTTATCAAGGAACTGTTCGGCAAACACGGCATCAGCAGAACCCCTCTTGCCCCCAGCAATCCCGTGGCTACAGTGAGTGACCGCGCAGTCCACCTGACCTGGGAAGCATCTCCTGACCCTGATGTTACAGGCTATCATGTCTATTACCGGACAGAGAACGATATCGAAACCACCAGGGAGGATCCCAGCGTCCAGAGAGATGCCGGGAATGTTACTTCTTTTACCGTTGACGGCCTGACCAATGAAACGACCTATGTTCTCAAGGTCAAGTCATATAACGAGTATGGCACGGAGAGTGAATCTTCCGACTATGTCTATGCCACTCCCTATGATCCGGCAACACGGTCCTCGACTGTTACCGGAGGGGATAACAACGATGTCGGCATCTGCTTTATCACGGCCATCCGGCGGAGATAACCTCCCGTATCAATAGTCGAAACGAGGGAGGACCTGGTGATCAGATGCAGGCTATCCGAAAATTATCTGATACAGGTCCTCTCCCTTTTGCCGGATTTCTTCCTCGGTAAGCCCCTTGAGCTCATGAGGGAACACAACCCATCGATCGACCACTCTCAGATAAAAGTCGGGAACTATGTTTGTCTGGTTCTTGCACGGCTTGAAAAAGACGGTCGCCACTTTAATCCTGAGCTGTCTTTCCCCGGCCCTTTCCTGAATTGTCCGGATTACCGTGTCGAGGGTGCGGCCGGTATCGAAAATATCATCCACAATCAGGATCCTGTCACCATCCTTCATGAGCGTTAAGGCATGCTCCAACCCATCGATGTGCACTTCCCCCGGACATTCGATGCCCCGATAGGCATGCACCTTGATAACCGTATGGGCCAGATTCAGACCTTTAAAAGTCAAAAACTCATGAATGGCGATTCCCGGAGGGGTACCTCCTCTCCAGATTCCAATCAGCAGGTTCGGGGAAAAACCACTCTCATAAATCTGCCGGGCCAGAGCGAATGAGTCAAGCAGCAGCCTGTTGGCATCGATAAAGTCTTTTTTGATCATCACAGATCCTTTCCTGGGAAAGTTTTTTAGAGTAACCTCAGCACTACTATTTTATGAGAGACGAAGAATTATTTCAAGGGGATAATTCAGGGGAGAGTTGATTGAAACGGTAACAGGGATGGCTGGTTACAGCCATCCCTGATATTTTTAAAGATTACCGGAAGTTACAACCTGCCAACCGAAAATGTACCGGCGTCGGTTTTCAGGAAGAGCGGATCATGAATCAGGTAGGATCCCTGAATGATTGCCGGCAAGGTCAAGGTTGCTGCACTGAAGGTGCAGGTCAGGGTCAGAGAATAGGTGACGAGGCTCAGCGGATCAAAGTAGTTGCCGCTGAGAGTGAAAGTTGGAGCATTGTTGGTGCCCGCCACATTGATAGCTACCGGAATCAGCTTATTGCTGAGCAGCCCGGCTGTGCCGGTAACGGAAACCGTCAGGATGTCATAAACAAGGTTCATAGTCATGACATTGGTGGTAGAGGTGAGTACGCTCGTCCAACTGCCATAATATATCCCCGTAGGATCAGGATAGACGGGAACGGTAATAGTCACCGTGGGAGTAACCGCAACCGTGGTCGCAAGTGCAGGAAGGAGAAGACTTGTTCCTCCTCCTCCAGTGAGAAGGACATCCGCTGTCCTGCCCAGGGCTTCGGAGCCATTGCTCAAGTAATACCTTGTCAGATCATAGGGATAACCCAGTCCGCCAAGCCCATACAGACCGAGTCCGCCGTACAAGCCGCCATACAATCCATAAAGCCCGTATAATCCCAGCCCGCCGAGTCCGTAAAGCCCATAAAGCCCAAGGCCGCCGTACAACCCACCGTAGAGACCGTACATTCCGCCGAGACCGTACAAGCCGTACAGACCGCCATAACCATAGAGACTGCCGCCGTAGCCATAAAGGCCGGCACCATACAGCCCCCCATACAAGCCGCCGAACCCATAATAGGCATGAGCACTTCTCTGAGTCATAAAAATTGCCGTACCAGAAAGTAATAAAGCAATGACCAAAACCTTGAACCGAGACGAGCTAAACATAAATCAATCCTCCCTAACAAAAAAATTCCACTAACCTGTTTCCCCCCCTGAACCTGAGAAATACAAAATGTCGATGACGTTGCTGACTTGATAGAAGTGTCTAATTATTATTGACGGACCAGAGAGAGAAAAATTACTAAAAAAGAAGTCAGGAGTCAGAAGTCAGGAGTCAGAATAAATACTTCTGAATCCTGTCTTATAACTGCTTTTCACTGACCACTGACCGCTCTCTTCTGACTTCTGACTCCTGACTTCTGACTCCTTAATTATTTAAGACCGTAATCACTTCGGCAGGCCGGATGACCTCTCCGTCTTTCTTCCGGTACCCTTTTCGCAGTACCGAGAGAATCTCCTCGTTTTCTTTCCCCGGCAGGGCTTTGGTTTCTACCACCTTGCAGAGACCGAAAATGGCCTTATTATCCGGAAATTCAATTTGTTCTACCCCCCGTTGAGAGAGTATCCGCAATATCTTCCGGTAGACGGAGCGAAAACTTTGCATGGCCATCCGGGCGGACTTGTCCCACCCCTGTTCTTTTGCTTCAATGCTCTGAAATATATTTTCAAATGCATCGAGAACCTCGAAAAGTTCCAGGTATAGTTCCTTTTCCCATTGCCGGTGATCATTCTGGAGAGAAGTAAAGGCAAAGGAAAGGTCAGCAATCTGCTTCTGAAATCCAATCAGCCTGCGGCGGATTAATTCCTTGGGTGTGTGCGGAGGAGTCGCTGTCATGAGCGCGGTTAGAACCTGTCAAAGGAATGAAGCAATTCGAGATCGTCAATGCTCAGGTGTTTTTCCGGCAATTTGACTTCCTGTGCCCATCGCTGGCTGTCCAGAAGGTAGATAAATGCCGCTACCCTTCGGGTTCTTGGATTCATCAGCTCTTTCTGGGCATCGGCGATTTGCCGGGTTGTATGATCTTTCCTCTGCAAGGCCAGAGTCACTGCCCGGATAATTTCCTGCTGGGTGGCGTCTGGGGTAATCTGCAGGATTCTATACGGATTCATTATTCAACCTCCCTCTCCAGGTCCTCAAGTTCATCCAGGATATCGTCAAGAACGGGATGGTCAGGGTCAACCTTCTCACAATTCTGATATAAGTCCCGCAGAAAGAAGATCTTCTTTTCCCGGCTAAGGGGTGCATTATCGAATTCATCGAGAACCGTGTCAACGAAGTCAAAAAATACTTCTTCTATTTCTTCATTCTGGGCACTGGCGGCAATAGCGGCCGCTTTTTTCACATTTCCCTTGCCAAGCGCCCTGGCCATCTCATTCACAAGGTGCTGGGACTCCATCTCGCGGAGTCCGGTCCTGGCGAATTCGTTATCCGGATTCAGGTCCAAAGCCTTCCTGCAGATGCGCTCTACGTCCTGGGCCTTGATCAATCCTTTCGCATGCAGGGTATTTGCCTTGTAACTCATGATATAGGAGGCCATATCCAGAATCTCCCTGGATTTGATATGACGGACCAGAATCTGCATCACCTCGTCCAGGGCAACCAGTTCTTCCGGCTCGGCCTCGATCTTCTGTGCCAGTTGGATAATCTCTTTTTCGTACTCTTGAAACCGCTGAATCAGGGGAATGGCCTGAGTGAAATATTTCTTCAGATTGGTGGTCTCTCCCTTGTGCAGCTTCTTCATACCCAGCCGGAAAAAAATCTTCTGCCGACAGTAGCCGATAAATTCATTCTCTTCCTGGGCAGGCAGTGCGGCCATAGCCTCCTCAAGTCTCCCCTGATGCAGCAGCAGGTAACTCGACCGGGCTGAAGAGAACAATGCCCCCACCGTCCAGAACCGCTCATCCGTCTCCCATTCAGATCGCACCTCGCGCAGCCTTTCGAGAACGAGGGGGGATAAGCCAAAGTGCCCGGCAAAATCCGGAGTGCACAGGATTTCAGCCAGGGATGGCTCCTTGTGTGCAGCCTCATGGAGAAAGGTAATGGATTGCCGCTCCAACTCCCAGTGACTCAGTATCTCTTTCAGCCCTTCCTCGCCCTGACTGGTTTTATAGTGCTGGATCAGTTGCTCAAGTTTGTCCTGGAGGTCGCCGGTCATCTGCCTGCGGTCATCATCATCGGCGGCAGGCGGCCCGGATGGAAGCTGATATTTTGGGTTATAGATGACCGTCAGCCAGAAAGTAATGGCCTGCGGCAGGTACTCAGCAGCGGTTTCAGCCAGCCGGAAATAGACCTTGGCCAGAAAAAAGGGTAAAAAATCCTCATACCCTCCCTGAGACTGCAGGGAGAGAAGAAAGTCCAGCATGGCTTTGAAATTTCCCTGTGTCCAGAGGTGTTCGAGGTGTTCCAGGCTCATGGACCTGACACTCGCTCGAACCAGAGGGTCAGGACAGCACGAGAGGAGATCGACCGCCTCCTGATAGGCAGCATCGAATCCCCCTTCAATCCGTGATCTGCCGCGGAGATCGCACAGGGCTATTTCAAGGAGATGCTGCTTCTGCCGCGCTAATTCCGGTGTGTCCTGACTGATCGACTCCCATTGCCTGAGGGCCTTGCTGTATTGTCCGGTCCTGGCCAGAGCATACCCTGCATAATAGCGAGCTTCGGGCTCCTGTGAGGAGGTTGACTCGAGAAATCTGACTGCCTCGGCATATGCGCCCTGCTTCACCAGACAGATGCCGATGCGGTGCCTGGCTTCAGGATTCTCCTCCAGCTCCATGACCTCCCGGTACCGCTCTATGGCCTCGGCGTAGCGATGATCGGCCTCGGCCTGATAGCCGGGTGCAAGAGTCGGTTTGGGTATTTTGCCCAGCAGCCTGGTTACGACCGCCCGGATTTCCTTATTGTCCCAGGCTTCAAGGGAGCGATGAAAAACCTTGAGCGCTTCTCTGAGCTTTTTCTCCCGTTCGAGCTGATACCCCTCTCTCACCAGGTCCTGGGCCCTGGCCATTCTCTGTGCATTCTCCTCGCAGATATGGATCCGCCTTTGAACCTCTTCCGATGGCCAGATCTGATATGCCTGCCCAAAATGGTGTTTGGCCGACCCGAATTTTTCTTTTTGAAAAAGTTTTTCCGCTTTTTCCAGAAGTTCCTGATATTTTTTCCTGCTTTCACGATTATCAGGAAATCCCTGGCCGGATTCAGTTTCTTTGCGTTGAAGATTTTGTTTCATATTGATTTTCCTTTATTTTAAAAATAGAAGCCAGGAGACAGAAGTCAGGAGTAAGAATAACGGCTCTTTTTTCCTGACTCCTGTCCTTTAAAGATCAGGCAGCGGAATTTTAATCTTCTGACCAGGTTCAAGGCGAAGCTGAGAATTCAGGCTCTCGATCCTGGAATACTGATCGTCAGTCCGGAAAAATTTTCTGGATAAGGTTTCCGGAGTATCTCCAGCCTGGACCTGGTACCACAAAAAAGCGAGCGAGCCATGCCGCTCGACAGACCGGCTAAAGACAATGGCTGCATCCTTTGGATTTTCCAATACCTTGAGCCGCTGGCCGCCTTTTATCTCGAAGACGCTCACTTGCGGATTCATGGCCAGAAGCACCGGATAATAACGACCGCGCCCGTAGAACCTGTCTGCAATCGACCACAGGGTATCCTGGTCTGTGGCTTCATACCAGAAAAACGGGGCTTCCTTCGGCCTGGAGGCCCTGTCCTTGCGGGGGGCAGGGTGCCTGCCGGCAGTCCGGTCCGGCATGGAGGCTACGGGACGGACGGCTTTGGGGACCGGCACGGGCTTCGCCTCCTGCGCTTTCGGCTCAGGCTGTGCTTTATGCTCAGGGCTCTTGCCCGTGTCAGGCGATTCCCTGCCGATATCCTCGTGCGAAGGAGCTCCGAGCGTCATCGCTTCTTGCGCCGCTTCCTTTCCCGGCTCTTTCGCAGGCGCTTTCGCTTTTTCCGACTCGATCTTCTTCATCAGAGCCAGCATGGTCTGGTTAACATATTCCAGCCTGCTTTGATTATCCGCCAGGGTCCTGACAATCCGGAAGTTCTGGTAGAACATCCATCCCAGGCCCATGAGAAGGATAACGACTGCCGTTAATCCCAGCCACCATATCCTCCTGCTCCCTTGCGGGCTGACAGCTCTGACTGCTGTTTCCTGATGCTCCGGCAGTGCATCCAGAACCTGGAAACAGGTCAAATCCGCATTGCACTGAGGACATTGCTGCTCATCCATTGGGATCTGCTCTTTCTCGCAGATCGGGCAGCGCTGAACCTGTTGCATTCCTATTTGGCTATTCCTTTCTCCACTTTTATTCTCTGGGTTCTCTCAAGCTCTGCGATTTCCTCAACCTCCGGCATGATTTCATCGACCAGGCTCTTGAATTTCGTAAAATCGGATTTTTCCAGACAGGTGTGCATATTATCCAGATAGGTGCCAATACGCTCAGCCTTTGGAGAGTTATGCTGCCGGTAATAGCTGTAGGCTCTTTCCAGCTCCATGAAAATCACAGCCAGACGATGTTTGCTCACTTCGTCGCTCAATTCCTTCGTCAGAGCAACGGTTTCCTCATAGCTGCCTTCCTGGTCGCTTTTTTCAAGCTTTTGGAGTACCTTTTCCACCGGCTCGATTTCCTTCGGATTCATGAAAATGCGGCAATTATTCAGCATGGCTTTGGCATAATTAATGGTTCCCCAGGGCGATTCATCGTGCTCCAGCATCTTATTGGCCTTATCCAGCTTCTGCCTGGCCCGCTCGTACCTGTCCTCTTTGACCTCGCCGGTCTCAGGATCGACAATCTGGTTAATGTCCTGAATAATGCCCACTGAGCGATGAATAAGGTCGTGAACCGCAAAAAACTGATGTTCTTTGGCATTAGCATGGCGTATGGTTTCTTCCAGGGACAGAAAGAGCTTTTCATCGGCTTTCCCGCGGGAGAGTGTCCGGGATATCTGGATATGCGGCTGGTCTTTCATCCTGGCCGATACTTCGATGATATTATTTTCATCTATCCGGAAATCGCAGATTATCTCCGGCCTGGCATCTTTTTTCCTCTCCCCTTCTGCTTTTGCTTCCGCTTCGGATTCTTCGCCGATGCCAAGCCATAGGTCGCCGATGGATTCTTCCACCTCATTCACCATGTTGAAGAATTTCAGGTGAACCAGTTTTTGCTCCGGGTCAACCAACTGAAAGATTTCGGTTTTCTCTACAGGCAACGGCGTATTTTTGGCCACCAGGAGATAGCGGGGATTATTTTCCAGGTGGATGTAGTAATCATGCGCTGCTGAATGGACGATTTCAACCACGCCGGTTTCCATCAGGTATTTATCCAGATCGAATCCACATTTTTTGCAGGTCCTGTCAGCCTGCGACACTTCTTTTCCACACTCCGGGCACTCGTAGCTTTCCGACAGCCGGTGAGAGAGGATCGCCGCACCTTCGGCTACTGACAGCATGGGTTTTTTGTGAATCATGACCTTATCGGCCCCGAATCTTTCCGCTACCTTTCTCTGCACCAGCGGGATGCAGGATGATCCGCCGACCAGGAGGACCTTGTCAATCATCTGCGGAGTAAAGTGGAGCCCCTCAAGGATACCCTCCATGAGCTGAACGCTTCTCTCGACCAGGGGCTGAATCAGGGCTTCAAACTCCTGCCGAGTAATTTCCACCTCGACATTCAGGATGTTTCCCTCCTCGTCCTTCAGGATACCCAGAATATCGAAGAAGGCAGTTTCCTTTTCACTCAGTTGGATTTTCGCCCTCTCAACCTTTTCCCGCAGCTCGCCCAGAAAACGGTTTTTCGTATCCGAGGGGAGCTTTTGGATCAATTCCTTTACATTCACTCCGGGATAATTCCTTTCGATCAGGCCAAAGACATGCCCCATCAGCAGGTTGTCAATATCATTGCCGCCAAGCCACATGTCCCCGCCCTTGGCCTGCTCGATGAACTGCCCTTCGACCATGGTCAGGACCGAAATGTCGAAGGTCCCGCCTCCGAAATCATAGACCAGGATGGTATTGATGTTCTTGTCACGGGTCTGATCGACACCAAAGGAAATGGCGGCGGATGTCGGCTCCGGCAGGAGCCGCTGCACCTTGAAGCCAGCCTGGGCCGCTGCTGTTCTGGTGCCGTGCTTTTGCTTGTCGTCGAAATATGAGGGGACGGTAATGACTGCGTGCGTTACCTTTTCGCCCAGCTCTTTTTCAGCATCTTCCTTGATTTTTTTCAGGATCAGGGCTGAAATGTACTCAGGCGTATGTTCTTTTCCATTCAACATTACAGCGATGCTCTGCTCGGTGCCGGTCGAAAGGGGCCTGATCCGATAGCTGACCTTATGCTCTCTGATAATTTTCTGTACTTCTTCATTGGTGAAGCTTCGCCCGATGATGCGCTTGATGGACACAATGGTATTTTCAGGATCCTGCTTCATCCAGGCCAGGGCATCCCGGCCGACAATATAGTTCTTCTCCCTCTGGGTAACACATGAAGGAGTGAGCTCTTCCTGCTCGGCATTCTTGAGGATTTCAGTGTGAACCCGCTTGATTCCAAACACCGTGTTGGTTGTGCCAAGATCAATCCCTATGGCCTTGCCGGGTTTCCCCTCATGTTTTGCCCTGCCAAAAAGGGAGAAGGAATTTAATAAGCCACCCATTTTTTAATTTCCTCGCTTTTTTCTGCTCATTTTATTAGTTCTGTTTACTTTGAAACGCGATAGATTTGTACTGGATTTATATTATATCATAAAAGAAAGGATTTACAAACCCCATAAGTTAAGGCCAGATGTTCCCCATCTTGGATGAAAGCCTCCATAACTCCCCTCCCCCTTGAGGGGGGATGCTGGGTGGGGGTGATGGTTATTCTTCACCTTCCTCATCGAGAAAAGGAACATGGGGACATCTGAGTTAAGGCCATTACGGAGAATATTGAGAAAATCTGTCTCACTGAAGCCTGCGTTCCGCGTAAATACCCAAAAGGCCCAGAGCCCCATCCCCGGAACCGCGGACCGCCTGCAGGGAGAGCTCCAGCGAAATCTCCTGCCCTCCCTGAGCCAGATGCACCACCTTCCCCTCCCATCCTCCTTTCAGTGCCTGGCCGATAATCTGATCAACGATATCCACCGAAAGGCCGGGGCCAAAGAGGAATTCAACCGGCTGCCCCATGAGCTCATCCATAGGGTAGCCAAGCCGCCGGCAAAAAGCGGCATTGGCCAGAATAATCCGTCCGGTCCGGTCGGTCAGGATTATGTATTCGGGCAGGGCATCCACCGCCATACGGAAAAAGGATGTTTCCCTCCGGAGATCATCCAGCTTTTTGGTCAGCCACTCTATCCGGCCCTTGAGGTCGCTCTCTGCCTGTTTGAATTGAACCATATCCCTGATTACCACCTGGATGACCTGATGGTCCCCGCAAGCGACAATGTTGGCATGCAGGTCCACCGGGAACGATCCCCCCTCTTTTTGCCGGAAAAAGCTCTCGATCCGGCAGGTTTCACCCGCAGCCACCCGGTGTAAGAATTCCCGTATCCTGCGCTCCTCATCAGGGAGATGAAGCTTCCAGAAAGCATGATCGATCAACTCCTGATACGGATAGCCGGTGTACTGAACGACCCGGTGATTCACTGCCTGAATTTTCCCTTCCAGGGTGCAGATAACGATCATGTCGCTCGCCTGGTCGAACAGGGTCTGGAACTCCTCCTTGAGAATCCGGGTTTCCTTTTCAATCGCATTCCGGACAATGAGCAGGGACAGGTCTTTTGCCAGGGCGGCTACCAGCTCCTGTTCCCTGTTCGTATACCCTGCCGGCCGGTCAGCCAGGCAGATTATGCCGATCACCTCCTGGTCTGAGATGATCGGCACTCCCAAAAAGGAGTGAAAGGAAAACCGGCCAAAGGAGAGGACCGTGCGATTGGCTCCGCTTCCTGACCACGGCATGCCCCGGGAACTGGTATTGATGATCTGGGGTTTTCGCTGCCGCATAATGTCTCCCAAAACGCCGACCGGACGAAATACCTGACAGCCTTTCTCATCCGCCGTTTGAACGGAAAGCCCCAGGCTGGCCAGGGGGACCAGGTTGCCATCCTTATCTTTCAGCAGGAAAAGACCAAAAGGACTGTCAGTCAGCTCCAGTGATTCCTCCAGGGAATATTCAGCCAGTTTTTTCAAATCCCGCTCAAGGAGCAACCCGGTTGAAACCCGGGCCAGCAAGACCAGCTTTTCATTCTGCCGGGTGATTTCTCCCTCCTTTCGTTTCTGCTGCGTTATATCCCGGATGATAGCCGTAAATATCCTGCCTCCGGCTGCCTTGCCCGTCGATGTAGACAAATGAACGGGAAATTCCTCTCCGCTCCTCCGTAAACCGAAGGTTTCAATGGGCTCTTCAGTGGAGACACCGGGCGCTTCAGTGGAGACACCATGCTCTCCAGCGGAGACAGCACCGGCAGGGCTTTCATCCACCATGCTCCGGATAAAAGCGTGTTTATAATCCCGGCGAAGCCTGTGAGGGATCAGCAGGCCCGCCTTCTGATTCAGTATCTCTCCACGCTTCCAGCCGAAGATCCGTTCCGCTCCCGTATTGAAGAAAAGTATCCTCCCTTCCTCATCTATGGCCATCATCCCGTAGGCAGCCGATCGTGTCAAAATCCGGTAAATATCCACCTCTCTTTTCAATGACCTGATCTTCCGGCTGACTGAGGCCCTCATCACCTGAAAGGCCGAAAATACCGATCCGATCTCATCATGCCCGACCTCGTCATGAGGGGTTTCACCATGAGGGATATCATTATAAGGGGTGTCGTCTCCGGAATTTTCCTCCCGGCTGAAGACCGCCATTCCTTCCGACAGATTTTCCAGCCGATCAATGATCGATGTTTTGGCAAAAACCAGCCAGATCAGCACCATCAGGACTGTAAGACCAAGATTCAGCCACAGGAATCTCTCTCTGGCATGTTCCAGGAAAAGGGCCTGCGGCCGGACAGGAATGATAATCGAGATGGCCCCCAGAACAGGACCATCATTGACTTTATCATTATTGACCTTATCATCATGGCCCTGACCATGACACTGCAAACAGAATTCTCTGGCCCGGAGCGGTTTCAGACAGCGAAGAGCTTTTTTCCCCTGAAACGATACCAGCTTGACGTATTCACCTTCTTCCCCCTGATCTTTATTCCGCTCGAAGACCGCTATCCCTTCCCGCTCAAAGGAGTCTGCCATGTTCTCTGGATTACGGGGATTACAGGCGACATAGCGAACACTCAGGGAAAGAGTTTTCTCAAGGATCCTTTCCATGCGCCCTGGCCGATGACCGATATGAGAATGAAAATTCCCTGCCGGTTCCTGAGACGCATTTTCAGAATGAGTCTCCATCCTCCCTTCTTCTTCCCCCGCCGCATCCATTGAACCCATTGAGCTCATTGAGCCCATCTCATACCAATTCTCATGCAGGCTCCGGGCCACCAATCGTGCTTTTTCTCTTGCTCCCTCTACCCTGGCCAGGTATTCCCGGCGATACGTGAGGAAACTGACCACCAAAGACGCAGGCATAAAAACCATGATAATTATCAAACTGAACTTTTTGGTCAAACTCCATCGAACCGCTTGAGGTCGCATTCTCTTCCATTCCCTTGTTATATCGTAACTACTCAGGCACAAAGGGGCAAAGGCACAGAGGCACAAAGTTACCTTTGCCTCTTTGTGTCTATTTGCTGCTTAACTTCCCAGCTAAATCGCCCAGCATGCATTATATCTTCTTTGCCCCTTTGTGCGAATATATTTCACCTATCGGCTAATTCCCCGGTCGGAGGTTCAAAAGAAAATCGCTCATACTTGGTTGGATAGTTACCCCTCCTGTCTCCTGACGGCAGGTGAGACGGTTCACTGTCAAACACTGATCAGAGGCATCTCGCAAGGGTGGGGCTGCTTTTTTGCCCCACCACTATCGCATGGGCAAACCATCGACCAGGGTAAAAAATCTTACCTCTATGAAACCCGGCCTCCCCTCCCCCAGGGGCCAATGTCATTAACTTAGGGGCGAATTTTTCTCCCTCGCCCCTCTTGAGGTTCAGGGGCGGACAGTTTTAATTTATCAGAGGCAGCCTCCTGTTGTTACACTATAAGGGAGCGAATGCTCCTCATAATCCATCCCTCCCCCTATTGAGGCAGGGAGCCCCTGTGGCAGGGGAGGTTAGGTGGGGGTGAACAAAAACAAGTTCTTCCCCTCCCTTTAAGGGCAATATCTCTGATGTTAAGCTACTTACCAGGAAAGCCCCTCACCTGCCCCAGGTACTCCTGAAATTCCCCCGATGCCGGTAATTTAAGGATAGGTACAGCTCCATAGAACGTATGGACAAACCCGTAAAAGTTGCCGGTTCCTCATCTTCACGAGCCAACGTTTTCAACAGGTTCGAAGCAAAATTTCCTGGCACGGGATTTGCTTATTACCTCTGTAGTTCGAATCGGTCGCGCCTGGTGATTTCAAAAACCACAGCTCATGAGGCTCTGCCTCATTGTTCGGGGAAAAGAATAACCAGGAACAACTGATTCAGAGCGAACGTACTACCAATTTCATATTTTTTTACCTCCTTCGGCTAAAGGGAGTGCGAGCGGCTCTTTGCACTCCCTTGCTCTTACCTTTCAGGTGCTGGAAGGATAGCCCGGAGAGCAGGTATCTTTCCCTGCCCGAATGGACCTGTTCTCCCCTACACATTTGTCGAACACGGAAACCTTACAACTACCAGCATAAGCCATTAAAATTGCGAAGTATTCACGCTCCACTCATTATTCTGCCGATCTGAGAGGTTCGACAATTTTGTCACCCCATAGATCATGGTGAGCGAATAAGTCCTGGTAAATCAGTTGCTTATCTGTTGGCATTCAACTTGCTATTTAGTTAGTTGTTCTCAATAACATCATGAGAAGCAAAACGGAATTTGTCGCCCGGATTTTCTCAAGCAGCGACAATATGACTTACCGAATATCTGCTTTGTTCTTAAGGAAATATTTTCCAGGAACAAGACTTACTATGAATAAGACTTACTATCATAATCATAGAAGAGAGGAGTCAAAATATGCAGACAGAGCGAGTTGAAAAGACCCGTAAGCAAAAAAGATTGATGCAGACTATGATTAGAACCAACAAGGATTTGTGGGATACCAAAAAACGGCTGGAAAAAAATTGCAAGGATTTGAAATATAAACTCAAGCAAAACGAGCAGGAGTTGTACCGGGAAAAAAAGATCGGCCTGGCTCTCTATGAAAACATCACCAGCGGATTGCTCATTATTAACCGGGACCACTCCATTGCTTACGCTAACCCCGCAGCAGAATCGATCACCGGCTACTCCAGGGAGGAGCTCCTTCACTCCGACTGCTTTAATCTGCTTTCCTCTGCGGATTGCAGGGGAACCGGCCTTTTGCTTCCTCCTCCCCTGAAAAAGGATTCCCAGGTTAAGCTCAAAAGCCACATCCATAAGAAAAATGGCCAAAAGATCAAGGTAAGTTTGCATATTCAATCCATTGTAGATGAAAATAACCGATTTTCAAAAGGATTAATCCTGTTTAACCCGGAAGTGCAGGTTTAACAGATTGTATTGACGTGTTTATCATCGACACGAGCATCATTGACACGAGTATCATTGACACAAGCCATCACCCCTTATTTCCTCTCTCCCATAAAAGGCCAGCTCTTTTCTACCTTCAAGGAGCTGGCCTCCTCCTTTTGCTGCATGGTGAAAAAGGCATTGGGGAAAATCGTACGATTTCTTGAAAATGATCAATTCTTGCATAATCTTTGCCCTGTTTTTCAGATTTTCAGATAGTCAGAGGTTCAGAGGATCAGACTGAGGGGCCACGAACTACACGAAAACCGCTATAGTTGACCCGGCTACTCGGGACGCTCCAGTAACGGGCGGCACAGCGCAGATTGACCTGGTAGCTGAGGAACGAGCCCCCGCGAACCACGCGGCCTTCACCATTCTTCGGGCCAAGAGGGTCTTTCACTACGCCCTGCCGAGCACAAAGCTGGTAATACTTCTCGCTGTACCAATCCTGGCACCATTCCCAGACATTACCGGCCATATCGATCACCCCTTCAGGCGAGCAATTATCAGGGAAAATCCCCACCGGCGCGGCCTTCCCTGTCTCGCTTTCATAAAAATTGGCGGTCTCCGGTGTTGGCTCATTACTACCCCAGGGATACTTTCGATATTCCTGGCCAGGACCGCGCGCCGCGCGTTCCCATTCAGCCTCTGTGGGCAGCCGTCCTCCGGCCCAGCAGGCAAAGGCGGCAGCTTCATACCAGCTTACGGACACCACTGGCCTGGAAGGATACTGCTTTTGATCCTCCCACTTTTTCGGCTCCCTGTACTTACCAAAGCCGCCTGTTGCTTGCCAGTATCGATTATTCTCATACCCGCCATCTTCAATAAACCGCCGGTATTGCTCAACCGTGACCGGGTATTTACCGATGCGATAGGCAGACAACTCAACCTGGTGGACCGGTGATTCATCATTCCGGGCATCCTTATCGAAATTTCGCTCCGTGCGCTTATCCCTCTGTGCCCCCATCCAGAATAATCCCCCTGGAATCTCAATCATCGGCCCAGTCCTGGGATCACCCTCCGCCAGTCTCGGATCACCCGCCTGAGCCAGGGCGTCGGCAGCCTCAATGCGCACTTGCATCGGCACATTCCGGTAGGCGGCCTTATCAAAAATGCCCATGACCTGGCGCATAATCTCAGGATAGGCCGGGTTGGCGGGCTTATACCTATAGGGTGCCAGATCGCGCTCGATACCGCCTGAAAGCCCCACCTTTCTGGCCAATTGCGGCAGGGTCTCATTGGTTCCCTTCTGCGGTCCCCGGGTGATGATTTCGTCAATCAGATGGTTGATTTTATCCAGACCCTGTTTATACAGTACGCCACTCAGCAGGAGCACCACCTCACGCCATTCACTGCTGGAGAGCCGCTCGTTTTCAAACAGTATCTCCAATTGCTTCGCCTCCAGAAGGCCGGCGATCTCAAATGCTGCCAGATACTCCTGGAAGCTCAGATGCCAGAATTCAAGACGGTGGCTTCGCTCGACGATGATGCCGCTGTCCAGCATTTCTTCGCCCAGAAATCGCTCGGCCAGCTCAACCGCCGTATGTTCCCGGTTAGAATCAAATTCCGCAGCCAGTTGCTCGGCAGCCCAGCGCAGCCCTACCTGCCTCTGGCGGCCATCAGGATGAATGAACATAGCCAGGGCCAGCTTCTGCAGGAGCTTGCGGGATCGATCGACCGAAAGGCGGCCTGGGCGCTGCTCTCTGGCACGCAGCAGCCAGGTAATGACAGACTCATAGAGCTCGGCGCGCTGCTCGGGCAGGCGGTTTTCATTCCAGTGGACCACGGCCAGGGCGGTAAGCATGACCGGGGTGCTGGCCATCCGCCGGATCTGCGGACTTGACTGGAGCGCGCCAATAAGCTCAGCAAGGTGCTGCCGCGATTTCTCCGGCGCATCAGGGTAAAGCGCAGAGCTCCATTGGGTCAGAAAGACCTTCATGGCCTGCTCATCGAGAGGCGCAATCTCTGCCAGGGCAAAGTCTCCCTCGGGCATGACTTTGCCAATAAGCGCACCCGGCCTGCTGGTCAGGACAAGGCAGCATTTGGGGTAGGCCCTGAGCAGATGAGCGACCAGGGAGCTTATGTTTTGGCGCATTCTTGAATTCGGTGCCTCATCCAGGCCGTCGAGCATGATCAGACAATGCCCCTCCTTCATTTCCCGGCGAAAGTCCTCGGCTGAAACCTGCCAATCAAATTCTTTACTCTGCTCACCGAGAAAGTGGAACAGCCATTCTGGGCTGTCTTTGTGTGTCGGCGAGTGAGCGGGATCTTTAGCTTTCCATTCGTGGATATGGTCTGCCAACCTGCCCAGACGGACAAAAACAGGCAGGGGCGGCTGGCCTGGCCAGATGATCTTTGCTGCGGCACTGGAGGCAGACTCTTCCCCCAGCCATTTCTTACAGAGCGTAAAGGTGATCAGCCGCAGAAAAGTGCTTTTTCCGGCACCGGGATCGCCCTTGATGATCAGCCCGCACCTGTGCATGGCTTCCTTCATGGTTTCCTGCAAGGATATTTGCAGAGCTTCATGCAGGGACATTTCACCTGCCATCATTCCTTCATCAGGGTGCAGCCTGCCTTTTCCATCGCTTTTCCGGAATGACCGGCCCGCAACACCGGCAGTCTTTAAAGGAATATAGAGCTGATCTATGCCGAATTGATGGACCTTGCCTTCACCGGACACCAGCCCCCGAATGTCCATATATCCTGTCTCCGCCTTGAGATAGCCGAGGTAGCGGTTAAAGTCCACTCCACGAGCTCAAGGGAAAAACCAAGCCTGTTACCCAGCATGCGCTCGATTTGGGCCACTACGGCACCGACTTTTTGCCGCTCGGCATCGACATCGCCGGGAGAGGAGAGAAAAATGCGGATTTTCCGCACAAAGGTTTTTTCTCCGGCAGCAGCGTCCCTGCCTTTATCACTGGGGAGCGAATGCTCCCTGGTCCGGATTTCTGGCCGTTGAGGGATAACTCGGTGGGTGATGGTATCGGCTATCCTGTGACCATCGGGATTCTGGATGATGTACACATCTCCGTGTACAGTGTTAATGACACCAGCAGGATTCTGGCTCCCGGTGATGATGGTGCTATCACTCACCCTGCCGCCGATAGCTGCACCGCCAGCCCCGGCGGCCACAGCTCCCGGCCCCTGGGCAATAGCCCCGTCGCCATGCGATACGGCATGACAGACCGGCCTGTCAGCTGGTGCATACTGCTTCAGAAGATCGAGCAGGGCCTGAGCCTGTCTTACGATCTCATCATCCTGGCTCGCGTTAGCGCTTTTGAGTACTTCCTTTAGTGCTTCCTGCCCGTCTTTAGAGTCTGGCTCCTCATCTAACCGATCAAGGGCGACCTTAGCCCCGGCTCTGTTGCCAAGCTTGCGGGCAATAAGGGCTTTCAGTCCCGCGTAAGCGTCCTTCATTCCCTGCGCAGTCACATCCTGAGCTGCGGCCGCCGCACCGGCGGCCAGTGCTGCTATGATTGTTCTCTCCATTCCTTGCCTCCCTGCTATTTACCTTCTCCCTCCTTAAGAGGAATATTTCCTTGCTCGTACAGCTCTTGATACCATTCAAAATACCCTTTAGTTGATACTCTTACATCAGAAATTTCATAATACTATTATTATTGGATAGAATCCAATTAAATTTCTCTGGATCATTAAGGAGTTGGGGAGCAGGTGTCAGGTCCTGACATGGTACATAAAGCGCTCTTATGGGAAAGACGGCACGGCAGTGTTGTATTTTTCCCGCAGAGGCGCAGAGGATATCATTTTCAGTCATTCTCTGCGCCTTTGCGTCTGCGGGAGATCATTCTTTCATCCTTAAATATGTGCCATCGGATGTGTGCCATGTATCCCATATGGGCGATCCCCGAACATTGGCAGAGTAAATTGACTTTAGTCGCAGAGGCAAGCAAATAGCGTGAAGCAGGTTCGGCACTTGACTTGATACTCAAAATTCGATACAAAAACATGAAAGTCTAGGATGGATTTCCGATTCATATTATGGATATGAGAAGATAAAAATAGAGAGTATATTGAAAAACGAATTATTTTTCGATCATATAGGGAAAAAGGGAGATGTAATGCCAACAATTTCTATGTTTTATGGGATAATAATTCGAATGTATTGTGCTCCAGGTGAACATAATCCGCCACATATTCATGTGTACTATCAGGAGTATAAGGCTATCATTAATATTCTATCCTGCGAAATAACAGAAGGCAATCTGCCGGTGAAGCAAAGCAGACTTGTTCTGGCATGGGCTGAAATTCATAAAGAGGAATTGTTAGCGGACTGGGAGTTGACATCGAATGGCGAGCTTCCTTTCAAGATTGAACCTTTGAAGTGAAATGAAATGAAATGAAGTAAGTGAAATGAGGGTTATATGTATTTATCAGTCAAAAATGTAAAACCACTAGATGAATATAAATTATTGATAAAATTCGAAAATGGTGAGGAGAGGATATTCGATGTTGCTCCATATCTAACCATTGGTAAATTTTCAGAATTGAAAGATGTATCGTTATTTAATTCAGTGACGGTTAAATATGATACGATAGAATGGGCAAACAATTTGGACATGGACCCTGAATTTCTCTATAGTAAGAGTATCGAAGTCAATGGAAAGTAAACGGTAAAATTGGGAAGAAAGGTGTGAAGTTGGGGTCATCCTCAAATCCGGAATCAAGTCTTGAATTGTAATTTTCCCTGTGCTTCTGAGAGGCAGATAAATAAAGCATAAAGCGGAGACATGGGCGCTCCCCAGGTATATGCATTGACACGGTTATAGGCTATTAGTTACAATTATTTTGCTTGGTCATATTACCTATCACCTTTTTAGGGATGAGAGATAACATTTAGTAAATTTACCTGATAAGTCATAAGCGGATAATGAGCATATAATTGGGAGATAGAGTTGATGAATAACTGGAATCTTGCGCAGTCAGGCCAAACGATAAATAAAATCGAACCATTACCATGAGGCAAGACATATGTGGGATATGAACGAAGTAGTCAAAATCGAATACAAGGGCGATTATGTGTACCATATCGTTTTTGACAATTCTGTCAACGGTGATATAGATTTTTCACTCTATCTCACTAAGGGGCCTGTGTTTCATGCTTTAAAGGACCCAGAGTTATTTAAAAAAGCTCGTATTGACGGAGGGACGATAGCTTGGCCTAACGGCGCCGATATCGCTCCTGAAACTATTTATGAGGCCATCGAATCCGCGAATCCGCAGAATCCGGGGTCAGAATCGGGGTCTTGAATTATGATTTTCCCTGCGCCAATATTTTTCTCACTCCACACCCCTCACCCCAGCCCTTCTCCCCAGAGGGGCAAGGGAGCAGGAAAGCCGGGCTGAGCCTGATGCATATCCCCCCTCACTCCCATGCCTTTTCCCCCCTCACTCCCACAGCGAGGCCAGTTTTGTTTCCGCACCCTCGACCAGTTCCCGGATAATTTCCTGCACGGGCTGGATTTTTTTGACGAAGGCCACGCTCTGGCCAGCCATGACCGAGCCGTTTTCCACATCGCCGTCGATCACGGCGCTTCGCAGGGCACCGACCCAGAATTCCTCCAGTTTCATCTGTGCGGCCCTGCGGTCGATCCTTTCTTCTTCCAGTTCCTTCAAAAGGTCCAACTGGAGTTGGTTGAATCGTTTGGTTGCCTTATTGACAATGGCCCGGACAGGGACAACCGGCAGAAAAGGATCAAACTGGTAGGTCTGCTGAGCATCGCGGGCACTTGATGAGATCAGTTTTTTCTTGAAATCCGGATGAGCGATGGATTCTTCAGCCGCGGCAAAGCGGGTACCCAACTGGCATCCGGCAGCCCCCATCAGGAGGTACTGGGCGATCATTTCTCCCGTGCCGATTCCACCGGCCACAAAAACCGGCACGTTCTGGACGTGCAGCAGGATTTCCTGGGCCAGGACAGTGGTCGAGACCGGGCCGATGTGCCCTCCTGCCTCGTTGCCCTCCAGTATCAGGGCATCCGCCCCTGCCTTGATCATCTTTTTGGCCAGGGCAAGGGTGCTGGCAAAACAGATAATTTTGGCCCCGCTTTCCTTGACCTGATTAATGGCCTTATCCGGAGGGATGGCTCCGGCAAAGATGACGTGGCTGAGCTTCTTCTGAGAAACCAGGTCAACGTGCTTCTCAAAATTGGGGGCAATGGTGATCAGATTTACTCCAAAGGGCTCCCGGGTCAGCTTTTGTGTGGCCTCGATTTCCTTCTCAAGCACCTCGACCGGCATATTGCCGCCTGCCAGGACCCCGAAACAGCCATGATTTGAAACCGCTGACACCAGATGAGATTCACTGACCCAGGTCATGGCCCCGCATAAAATAGCATACCGGGTTCCCAGAAAATGGATGCCCTTTTCCCACAGCTTACCAAGATATTTCAATTCCATCAAAACTTCCTCCTTTCACAGGAAAGTCCTTATTATAGGGCTGCCGGGCGGTAAAGTCAATTGACGGCACTCCGAAAAAAACCATAGGAATTATGTACCCATGCAGATGCATGGTATCTGGGAAGCGTTCATCCCGTTCACCTGCCAAGACCCCTTGCAAGATAGCCGGTTCAATCAGTTACGGTCGCCTCCGAAGGGGGATTGCGATTTCCATAGAAACTATGTATCCATCCATAGTTTCTATGCGAACCACACCCTCCGCAAATTGGCAACAGAACCTCCATCTTCCCTCTCCGCTGTGCAACATATCGAAATTAAAACAAATAGTTATTCATGTTACTCCCTGCCAGAGGAAAATCATGCCCACACCTGGCATAAAGATTGCCCCAAGCGGCAGATGGAGCGGTAATGAGGAGCATGTATCAGCCTCATCGATCGTCCGGTACAGTCAATTCATATTCATTCCAGGAGCGCAACAACTTCAGGAGAGCAGCAATTATGACAAGTTAAATTACTCCATATCACATAAGACCATAGAGACATTGCCGAGAGGACAAAACAGCTTATCTTGCGGCTGCCGCGCTTTCTTCTCTCACTTCACCTTCCGCTATCTCTGGTATGAGCTCCACTGTAGAGAGTCTCCTGTTCGATCTCCATTTTCTGTTTTTCTGAAAAACAGGTCTCATTTTCCCGGCTCAAAAATCCCACGGACAGCAATTCTTCCAGGACCGCATCTCCTTATGATTGGCTCTGATACTGATTCCCGACCAGGTAATCGCATAAGTCACTAACCTGGCCGGAGAGCAATTAGCCGGTATTTCTGCAGCGGGGCAGAATCCGTCTTCCCCTGTGGCTGGAAAGTTTCCTTCATCCTCTTCTCCCTCTTCCCTCCTGAAAGGCAAGGTTTGCTCTGAGGTAAAAGGAATGAGGTCTGCCATTTCCGGCGCTGGTTAACCCAGAGCAGGCGCAAGGGAGGGAGAAGAGGGAGAAGAGGATGAGAGCAGTCTTTGGAAGTCAAAAGTCACAGGGCAGGTGAGCTGTTCCTCACAAAGTGATGGTGATAAAGAGTAGGGTCAGGAGGTGAGACGGTCATTTTGAAGTGACAGGATGAAAATTCTGAAGAGGCAACTATTTTTTTCTTGTTCCGGAACGAGTCAAAGCAATCTTTGGGGGGAGAAAGAGGGGATTGGAATCATGAAACTTTCTCAAGGCAAAACCTTAATTATCGGCATTCTTTGTTTATTGACGTTTACTTTGTCCAGCGGGACGGCAAAAGCGTATTACGGCGGCCTGTATGGAATGGGATTGTACGGCGGCATGTACGGCCTCTACGGCGGGATGTATGGCGGGCTTTATGGTGGCCTGTATGGAATGGGATTGTACGGCGGCTATGGAATGTATGGCCTGTATGGCATGGGCCTGTACGGCGGCATGTACGGCCTCTACGGCGGGATGTACGGCGGGTTTAGTCCCTTTGGACTGCAAAATATGTACTATACTATTGACACAGGATCAGGGTTAAGTTATCAGGTACCCTTCCTGCAGATCGCTCCGCTTCTCGGTATAGCCGGGATGTATTCTGCCATGTTCCCGTCCCTGTTTAATCCGGCTGCTGCACCGGCAGTGGCTGCAGAACAGGCTGGCTTCTGGCAGGGGCTGTGGTCCAACAACGTCTACTCCGGCCCCATGACTCTGAACCTGGCGGCGGATCCCCTGACCCAGGCCCTGAGTGGAACCGCACAATTGCTGACCAATTACAACCTTTCAGTATTGGTACCCGTTACCGGCACCGCCCTGAACGGCCAGGTTCTTGTTTCCGGCACCGGAATCGGCATTGGCAGCCAGACCTTTGAGCTTGATATCAGCGGACTTTTGACCTCAACCACAACCATGGGTGGAACGTATACGATCATTAATCTTGGCAGCAGCGCGGTTGTTGAGACAGGAACCATTAACCTGGCACTGTCTGCCCCGGTTATTTAATCGAATGTTCGTGAAAACCCTTCCTGACTGAGGCAGGCAAGGCACCGGCAAGGGAGGCGCGGTGCTGAAGTGGTACTGCCGCAATCAGGTTTGGGATCAGCAGGAGGCACAGCCGGAAGCCATACCAGGCTCTCTCCGCTGTGCCTCTGGTGTTTTCTCCTGTGCCTCTGTTATGTTCTGCAGTCAGTTTCTTCTGAAATACTCTTCGGTGCAGCTTCCGGAAAATCGGAATTTTTTCATTTTTCCCCCTCTTTCTATCACTTACCCTCCCTGATCACCTGCTTTCTCACCGGCACGAGCCACCGGATGCGGTCAATTTTGAAATAAATATCCTGTAAGAGAGCCTCTGTGCCGAAAAAGTAATTAAGAGGCTGAGGCTGTTGAACCCAAGCAATGAAGATGCTGAAGCTGAACCTGAAGCGATACAGAGACCGAGAAGGATACCAAGACAATGCCGCTGAAGCCATTTTTTTCTCTCCTTGACGGTGCACTCAATTACGATTGCTCATCCTGCAAGGCAGCCTGCTGCCGGGGCGGATATGGAACCGCTGTCATGCATGGCCGCGAATGGGCCAATCTGAAGCAGAAATACCCCCTCATCTCCTATTTCGCCATAGATCAGGGGAAATACATCTATCTTATTAATCATGCGCCCAAGTGCTTTTTCCTCAATAACCAGTACCTTTGCCAGATCGAACGGGAAAACAGCCGGATTGAAAAACCGCTCCAGTGCAGGATTTTCCCCTACCAGATCTGCGGGCGGGTCCAGGACAGGCCCTTCATCCGCGTGGGTCTGCTGTGCCCTTTCACCGTTCATGAAGGACTGGATGGCAATATCCGAAGCGAAAATTTTTACCGGGAAATCGAAGGTCCTCGTGTTGTCGAAAAGGCATATGATATCTTTGATACTCAACTGGAGAGTTTTCTCCCCGCTCCTCTCTCTCTGGAAACGAGCAGTATTGAATCCGCCCGCACGTATTTCCGGCAGGGAGATATTGAAGGATTTCTGACAGAGCAACTGGCTGCAAGCTCTGCTGTCCTCAGAGAAACAGGGCTCATCAGCGGACGGCCTGAGCTTTCTTCCCGCCTGATCATGGAAAAGCTGATTTCCCAGCAATGCCAATTCTTAGGTATTGATCCGGCAAGGCTTACGGTTGATAAAAAGATTATTGGCCGCTCTCTTATCAGCATCAGCCCTGTCCTGCGCTCTTCAATGCTGGAAAAACATCCCTATTTTCAGGTCGGCTACCTCCTGGCCCTTTATCTCTATTCTCTGATTTCAAATCAAATCCAGGATGACTCACTCACGGTCCAGACAATTGCCAGCATTAGTCTTCAATTAGGGACGAAACTCGAATACCTGGCCCTCTTCCCCTTTCTGATGACACCCAGGTGCAGCCCGGAGACTATTATCTCAAAGACCAGGAGCCTGCTCGATAAACACCCCGGCTCCAGGGAGGGACATTACCCTGGTGCAACCCTCCCTGATTACCCTGACAGTGCCGATCCGGAGGCCGGGGACAGAGGCCGTGCTCTCCTGGGTTTTGTAGAGGATATTCTCCAGGGTACGGCTTTCGGTTCTGCAGCCTGCCGGCACTTTGGCCCTCTGTGCGAATTCAGCAAGAATCAGGCTATTGAATATTATATCCACTATCTCTTACCCTTCTTCGTGCAAGCTTTTGACGAAGAGGCTTTCCTGACCGGGAAAAAAGCAACCTCACTCTGCCGGAACCAGTTCGCTATTCCGTCCTGTCCGTGAGATAGTCCTGAAGTATCTGCTTTCCTGTTTCAACTTCAGTCATCGGCACCATGATCTTAACTTCGCCCAACTGACCGATATCAAAAGGAAACTGAGCCACGCGGGAAGACCTGAGGAGACAGAAAATCCCTTCTGACTCCAGGAGCCCTTTGATAATCCTGGCTTCGTATTCACTGGTGGTAGCGTATATCTCTACCCATTTCTGGCTGCTCTTTTCATCAGCCATTTTTGCTGTCCCCCAATTTTTTCTGGCTTCATGGCAGTCGGCTGCGCTTTCATGGCAGTTGACTGCACATGAATCAATTTGCTTATATGATCTTTACGCCTAATACCGTTTCCATCTGCTTCAAGGCAAAGTGCTGGATTTCAGAGCTGCTGAAGGAGGCCACGCCCTGGGCAGGCACTCTGACGGTATAGTCCCGCTCCCGCAATCCTGCTGCGGTAAAAAGGATACTGATATCCGTGCATATGCCCATAATAATTACAGTATCAACATCGAGCTTTTGCAAAATATCCTCCAGGCCGGTCTGATAAAGACCGCTGAACCTTGCTTTAGGCACGATAATTCCCGGATAAGGCCGCAGCTCCTCGATCAGTTCCGTTTCTTCGGTTCCTTCGATGCAATGGGGAGGAAGCATCTGAAATTCCTTATCGTCCGGAGCATGATGGTCGCACAGGTAGATAACCGGAAGATGGGAATACATTTTCAGAAATTCGGCCACATAGGGAATAATCTCCCTCACCTTGTCTCCACAATAGAGAGGGAATCCCTCCAGAAAAAATCCCTTGACCATGTCAATCACCAAAATCGCCTCAGTATTCATCTCAATAATCCTTCTATAGCAAATTGTCAAAACTCAAAAAAGCCTCTCAACCGGGCACAACGGTTTTCACCCGGTGTTTTTCTCTGTGCCTCTGTGTCTTGAGTGGTGTCCTTTGCCTTTTGCCTTTTGGCAGTAACTCCTAAAATCCCAGCTCGCCCAGAGATTCAAGACCCAGCGTAAAATTCCACCGCTGTCCGTCAAACCTCTGGATGTAGCCCAACCGAAGGGACCAGCAGCTTCCCTGATAGGTAAGGCTGTATTGGTTCTCGACCACTGATCCATTCTCAAGATCGTAGTAAAGAGTCACCTTTCCCATGAGTCGGGAAGGTAAAATCCGGAGCGGCAAACCGGATTGCACGCTTCCCTGGATAAGGTTGATGCTTTGATCCTGAACGATCCCGTGCTCTTCATCACTGATCTTCTCAAGATGGTTATACCGCCAGCCGAGACTGGCAAATTCCTGAGAGGATCCATATAACCAGCGGACATCCGTCAGCCGCATCTGCCCTGCATCGCAATTGTAGCCGTACTTGAGCTCAAACTGGCTCCCTGTGCCGCTGCTTTTGGGATGAAAGGGGCAGGAAGATGCTTCAACCTCAAAATCCGTGAATCCGGCCTCGCTCCCCTGCCATCCTCCCTGGCTTTCCCGGCCTTCCCGGTATGGTGACGGATAGCTTCTCCGAAAACCGTATTTTTGCCGGATAATCAAGCTCAGCCACTCCCACTCTGCCTGGCTGCTCCGGTTTTCGGTTGCGGGCTCGATCTCCCATACCCGGTTAATCACCGAGAAGGAAAGCTCCCGGTTTTCTCCCAGCCGATCGATGTGATCGAGGCCGAAAATTGCCTGATCTTCATCATGTCCGCTCCTGTGCCGGTCCATGGTCTCATAGACCAGATTGAGCTGAGGATACAGGTTGTGGTCCAGCCGTCCGGAAAAACTCCGGTAGAATTTGGGGCCGGTAAGGTCCAGACCACCGCCGTACAGGCTTCGGGTGGTTACAGCTTCCTGATCATCCTGAAAGTAATATGTCCTCCGGTAAAAAAGAGAAGGAGTCAGCGTGTACAGCCTGCCGGTGAAGGAAGAGAAAATCCGGGGAGAAAAGTCAGCCCTGTAGGCCCGCATCAGGGATTTTTGCCGGGAATCAACGACCCGTAAATTGGCCCAGGAGGACTCCCACTGCACGAAAAGGGGAAGATGGGCATAGGACCGGAGCCTGGTCGAAAAGCTGACCTGCGGGATTGTGCGGAAATAGATATTCGACCCTTCCTGCAAAAAGGTGGTCTGGTCAGCCAGAATCCTGGCTTCCCAGGGATCTGCGGCTGTCTCCACAAAGGCCCGTGATTCCAGAAACTGGCTGTATCGCTGCTTGATCTCCTGCCGGAAATCCCGGTAATAGTCATCATCGCTCATGGCATGCACATCAGCCACAGCCCGGACGCGGGAGGCAAAAACCTGCTGAAACTGCAAAGATGCATCTCCCCGCTGCCGGCCCCTGTGCCGGTCGTAGATTCCATACAGCCGCAGACGGCCGAAATCCGATCCGGTGAGGCTATAGCGGTACTCCAGCCCGGTCCCGACTCCCCGTGTTTCATAGTAATCGATTGGAAACCCCAGGTCGGTCCAGTCGCGGAGCGGCAGGTAAAAATAATTCTGCACAAAGACCCCAAGGCCGCTCGACCGCCCAAAGTCCGGAGTCAAAAATCCCGGAGCTTTTTCCTGATTAATCGGAAACCAGAAGTACGGCAAATAAAGCACCGGCGTGTCCTTGACTCGAAAAAAAATGTTCCTCAACATGGCAGAGTGCCCGATTTCAACATCTCCCCGGGAGAAGGAAATTTTCCAGACCGGATCGTTCGGATCACAGGCAGTATAGACAGCGCGGGTAACGACGATTTTCTCCCGCGACACCTGCCCGATCTCTTCGGCGGTGAAATAGTATGAGGGCTCGACAAGGACATGGCTGTCGTAAACGCTGAAAAGACGGGAATTGAGATCGAACTTCAGAGAGCCGCTTTGGATCTGAAAGCCGCGGCCCGGAGAAAGGCGTACATTCCTGCGCGCTTTCAGTACCTTTTCGGGAACCGAGAATTCGATTTCCTCGGAAGTAAAGGCCAGTTCTCCGTATCGGACCTGAATGTTCCCATCACCCCTGATCCGCTCTCCCTGCTTATCAAACTCCAGATGATCGGCCAGAATGGAAATTTCATCGGCCTGTGGAGCTTCCCGGGCCAATCCTGAAGAGGAAAAAGCCCACAGGGAAAAAAGGACCATAATCAAGGTCAGGGTACCACGCCTACAGTGCATCCAGGAATACCTTGGCCTCCCCAACCGTATACAACGAGCCGCTCAGACAGATGAGGTCACCGGGGGCAGCCATTGCCCTGGCCATAGATATGGCTTCAGGGATGCCGGCGGCCGTTGAGACACGTCCCCAGTCCGGGATCAGAGCCCTGGAAGCTAAAATATTCATGATCTCCTGCGCTGATGCGGCCCGATCGATCTGAGGCCGGGTCAGAATAAGCCGGTCGGCAAGTGGAACCAGTTCCTGACAGATTCCGCCGATCTCCTTGTCCTTCATGATGCCTAAGACGAGAATCAGGCGGGGAAAGGCCAGACTTTCAAGAAGCCGGGCCAGTTGCCTGGCGCCAGCCGGATTGTGGGCACCATCGAGCATAATGGCGGGCGATCCGGGATAAACCTGCGCTCTGCCCGGCCACCTGGTGACAGCCAGCCCCCGTGCGATCTGGGCCGCAGATATACCGGCGGACAGCGACCGGCTCAAGGTTTGAATTGCCGCCAGGACGATCAGGGTATTTTGAATCTGGTGGTTCCCGATCAGCGGGATCGAAAACCGCTGCCAGGAGGAGGCGTCAGCATCATTCCAGGCCAGAGGCAAGGTGACAGCAGGCCAGGCAACCTCAAATTCCTGCCCCTCAAGGCCCTGACTGACCGCCCTGACAACGGAAGGCGAGGGGCAAGGCACACGTATCATTTCCGCTCCCCTCGCGCGGCATATCTCTGCCAGGAGTTGTACAACTTCCGGCTGCTGAGCTCCGGTGACGAGCGGTATTCCTTCCTTGATTATCCCTGCCTTTTCACGGGCAATATCCAGCAGCGTGTTGCCCAGATACTGCTGATGGTCCAGATCGATTGTCGTAATGATGCTGAGCAGGGGCCGGATGACATTGGTGGCGTCAAGCCTTCCTCCCATGCCTGTCTCCATGACCGCACAATCAACCTGCTGCTCGGCGAAATAAGCCAGAGCCATGACCGTCACTACCTCGAAAAAGGTCGGATGAGCGGACCGAAAATCACCCTCACGGATAGCCTGTCGGATCTTTTCGGTCAGGCGCACCACTTCCGGTTGGGAAATCGGAAGGCCGTTGATCGAGATACGCTCGGTAAAATCCACCAGATGCGGCGAGGTGTAGAGCCCCACCCGGTATCCGGCGGCCTGCAGCACCGAGGAGATCATCGAACAGGTAGAGCCTTTCCCATTCGTGCCAGCTACATGAACGGTCCTGATCTTCTGGTGCGGGTTGCCAAAATAACTTAATAAAGACAACGTGTTCTGTAAACCAAACTTGATTCCTATCGGCTGGAGATCATAGAGATATTTTATGGTCTGATCATACAACGGCGTCATGTCACTGCTGGCCATTTGATCTTGCATTATTGCTGCCAAGGTTAAAAAAGCTCATGATTTTGATGAGCGTAGGCCGCATTTCTCTCCGGTCAACGATCATGTCAATCATTCCATGAGTCAGAAGAAATTCCGCTGTCTGGAACCCCGACGGCAGTTCCTGGCCGATCGTCTGCTCGATTACCCGCTGCCCGGCAAAGCCGATCATGGCCTTCGGTTCCGAAATAATGATATCGCCCAGCATGGCAAAACTGGCCGAAACTCCTCCGGTCGTAGGATCGGTAAGGATAGAGATGAACGGCAGCCCCGCCTCAGCCAGTTTACCGGCAGCGGCGCTTGTCTTGGCCATCTGCATGAGGGAAAGAATCCCCTCCTGCATCCTGGCTCCTCCGGAACAGGCAATGGTGATCAGCGGAATTTTCTCAGCCAGGCACTTTTCCGCGCCGCGGACAATTTTTTCTCCAACCACCGAGGCCATGCTTCCGCCCATAAATCCGAACTCCATGGCGCAGATCACTACCCGATAGCCTCCGATAGTTCCCTCACTGCTGATTATGGCATCTTTGAGTCCGGTAAGAGAAGCATATTCCCTGAGGCGGTCACGGTATTTTTTCCGGTCGCGGAATTTCAAAGGGTCCATAGGTTGAAGGTGTTCATCGAAAATTCTGTACCCCCCCTCATCATAGAGCAGAGAGAGTCTTTTTCTGGCACTGATGTAAAAGTGATATTGGCATTTCGGACAAATATCGAAGTTACGTTCGACCTCTTTTTTATAAATGATTTCCTTGCAGTTTTTGCAGCGAACCCAGAGTCCCTGCGGTATTTGCAGCTTTTTATTCTCAATTTTTTCTTTTGGTTTATTTTCTCTTTTAAACCACACAAGATTTCTCCATAGTTCTGAAAGACCTGTGGCCGGCCAGAGCGAATGATCCATGCTATCCCCTACCCCTTAAAATTCCAACTGCTCAGGCTGACTGCTAAACAACCAACAGGTAAGGCAATCGTAATCATAATCATTCCTTAAAATCTTGTCAAGGACTTGGGAATTTCGAAAATATAAAGCTGCCGAAGAATTTAGCAAAAAAAGTCAAGCTTTTTTCGACCACACAATAGCCTGAGCTCCAGTTATCATTAAAAACTCAGGAAAAACAGCTCAAATCAATTTTGTTACTCTTCGGAAATAAGGACTAAAAAAAACGATAGGATAAATCGCATTACGGATTGAGGGGTTCTGATATTATGAGATCAGCTTTAGTCTTTTGATGTCTCCTTACAGTCCAGCGGGCTTGAACTTCAATCATACTTCTCAATATCTTCGGTGTGTATGTATCTGAGAGATGATGAAAAGAAACTGTCACCAGGCGACCATCCGGGTGACGATATTGCTGATGAGAACCGCTTTGCCGTTCCAAAACAAAGCTATCTTTTTCTCAAGCTCTTATTATCTGCCTGGCAGTCAGACTTCTTAATCTGCTCAAGTCAATTCCACTCATAAGCCAACAGTAACAGCAACCAAAGGTTCAGGGAAAACCATCACCTCGTCTTTGGGTTCTTCAGGAATAGCCTCTTTATGCTCAACCATACTTTCGACAACCATCCGTACTACTTCCTGAATATTCTTCAAGGCATCCTCTTTACTATAGCCCCACGTAGCAGCTCCTCTTTTTCCAGTAATGGACAATAAGCAAACCAGCGGTCTTCATCTGGTTCAACTGCGATCTTAAAAGCGTATGTTTTCATTTTGATACCCTTCCACCATCAATGTTAATGTTTAACTTTTCTGAGAGCGTCGCTACTTAAAGTATAGGAAACTCAGAGGAATTGTCAAATTTAAACTTGTGCAGCCAGTTTTTCCCCATTTCCCCTGCCACAGGGGTTTGCTGTTTCTCGAGAGGAAGGGTGGGAATAACCATCACCCCCACCCAACCTCTCACGTAAACCCGCATCTTATTATCCAGCTAATACGACCACCACGGCTGGACATCCAGGATGAAGGTCTGCTCAGCCAGTCCTCCGCGTTCATCATAGGCGGTGATTTTCACCAGGTACTGGCCGGGGAAGTAGGTAAAGAAGCTGAACACCGCACCCTGAGCGCCATCGGTCCGCTCGGTCACCGAGCCGACATTGCAGGAGTAGAAGAGCTTGTCACCGTCAGGATCGATGAATTCCACCGGAACGCTAAAGGGGACGCCAGCCTTGGCTACCTGCGGATTCTGAATATGCTGACCGAGAACCGGATTATGGTTCAGCCATGTTCCGGGATTGGACACGGTCAGATAAATCGGCCCCTGGGTCCGCATACCCCGGCTGTCCTGGACAGTAACCATGATTTCAAATTGCCCCTCAAAGTATGGCGTAAACCTGATCTGTCCGGTAACCGGGTTGATGATATTGAAATTCCACGGGCCAAACTGGTACGAGGGGAGGCCGTTGATGGTAGCTGAGTAGGTGATGATATCACCGTCAGGGTCTCTGGCCAGCACATCATAAACAAATTCCTCTCCTACGCGGGCGACAGCGGCATTCAATTCCTCCAGCAGCGGCGGATGGTTTATGCCGTAGACCGGATAATTGACCACCGACAGGGGGAAGGTTTCGACATCCGACAACAGGCCATCGGTAACCCGGACGGTCACAATCAGATCCTCCAGGACCTGGGGGACAAATTGCATGAGGACGATATCCGGCGCAATTCCGGCGTTCACATCATTGGGATCAAGTGGCAGACGAAGGGCCAGATTGCTGGTATTCGATCCATTGGCACCATATCCTCCGATGGTAACGATAAAATCCAGCATATCGTTGTCAGGGTCACGGGCTGCAATCAGCATACGGAAAGGAGAAAACAGGGTGGCAAACTGCGGTCCGATTCTCCACAGCTCCGGTGGATGGTTATTGATAAACTTCAGGTCATCGTGGAAATAGATATCATCCAGCCGGTACTCATTTCCCCGGATAATGATTGCCCTCACCTCTTTCAGGCCTGAACCGGGAATAGCGGCCCTGATGTCATCGTCCATGTTCCGGGCAATCAGGTGCCAGGTTCCGTCCTGGTACTGACGGCCAAGGCAGACCTCAATAGTATCCCCTTTTTTCACCGGACCGGGGCCTTCTACCGGGCGGTAAACAAGCGTCTTATTCTCATTGCCGGTGGTAACCACGGCCACGCAGAACTGAAACATGGCAAAATATTCAACCGCCAGGGGAGCCTGAAGCTTGAAGGAAATGACCTTTTTGCTGAGAGGACTGCCGGTCAACTGATCGATGAGATTGCTGTTGTAAATCTGATAAGGCATTAACTGATTAAAGACCGACGGCGTACTCTGAACCTGAAGAACGCGGCTCCCTTCAGCAAAATCAACAAGTGTCTGCAAGGCACCGGTCCCGATATTATACCCATATACCGGATAGGCCGGGTCAGAAGTCCGCCAGCCATGATTCAGGGGACTGTCCCAATACTCGAAGGTATCAAAGGCAAGACTTGTGGCCAAAGCTGCAGAGCCGGAAAAAAGGGCAGACAAAAACAGAGTGCAAAACAGGATAATAATCAGGAGCTTCCTCGTAAACACAAAATTCCCCCCTTGTGCTGGTGAAAAACAAGTTACCGATAACCATTCCCCGAGAATTTGCTATAATTAGGAAAAGCAAACGATATGCCATACGAATTATTCACTATTTTCACCTCAAACGAGAGGAGGGAGAATGTCAGAGGAAATGTCCCGAAAAGAGGCTGTTATCGGTATAACTATGGGGGATGCGGCCGGGGTCGGCCCTGAAATCATTGTCAAGTTCTTTCACCAGGAGATTGCGCCAAGGCACTATCGCAGCCTGGTGATCGGGGATGCGGGTATTTTGCAGGAGGTGGCCGGCCGTCTGGGGATCGGGCATTCTCTGAGCTTTCACTCCATTTCTTCGCCCCGGGAGGCTGATTTTGACCGGGCCGGCGTCAATGTTCTGAATCTGAACAATATCTCCCTGGACGAAGTAAAGATTGGACAGGCCGGATCAGCCTGCGGCAGGGCATCGGTGGAGTACGTCGAGCGGGCTATTGCCCTGTGCCTGCAGGATGAAATTCAGGCCATGGTTACTGCGCCGATCAGCAAGGAAGCCATCCACCTGGCTGGCTGTCAATTTGCCGGTCATACGGAAATGCTGGCCCATCACACCAGGACCCGGGATTTTGCCATGATGCTGGCAGGAAGAGGGCTTCGGGTAGTGCTGGTCACCACGCATGCGGCTATTGCCGAGGTTTCGGCAATGATCAGCGAGGAGCGGATTTACCGGATAATCCGGCTGACCGACGAGTGGCTCAGGAAATTTTACCCCGCGGAGCGAAAAATAGCGGTCTGCGGACTGAATCCCCATGCAGGAGAAAGCGGATTGTTTGGCCGGGAGGAAATCGAGGCTATCTCACCGGCCATAGCACGGGCCAGAGCCGAAGGTATACCCGCTGAAGGCCCCTACCCTGCCGACACGCTTTTTTACCAGGCCCAAAAGGGAATTTTCGGCGCTGTGGTGGCCATGTATCACGATCAGGGACTTATCCCTCTGAAAATGCTGGCTTTCGATGTCGGGGTCAATATTACCCTCGGCCTGCCCATCATCCGGACCTCGGTGGATCATGGCACTGCCTACGATATCGCCTGGCAGGGAAAGGCGAACATATCGAGTCTTTCGGCTGCGGTGGAAATGGCCGGGTATCTGGCCCGGCAACGTCAGGAGGCGAAAAAATGACGGACTCTCTCCGGCGCAAGGTGCAGGACACCCTGGCGCGATACGGGATATTTCCCCAAAAAGGCCTGGGCCAGAATTTCCTGGTAAGCGATCAGGCGCTTTTGCGGCTCCTGGCTGAAGCTGCCCTGTCAGCCGGGGACATGGTCATCGAGATCGGTGCCGGATTGGGCCAGATCACCCGCCTGCTTGCCGAAAAAGCCCGGTGGGTCATTGCCCTGGAATTCGATCCGCGGCTTATGGCTATCCTCCGGCAAGAGCTTGCACCCTTCGGCAACGTTACCCTGATCCAGACCGATGCAGCCTGCTGCTCCTATCAGGAAGTCATAGAGCATTTTCCGGAGCAGGAGGAGGGAGGTGTGAACATCGAGAAAGGAGAAAGGAAAATCAAAGTGATCGGCAACATTCCCTATTATGTGGCCGTTCCGATTCTGGTTCATCTCGAAGAGATCAGGGACCGCATCTGCCTGATTATTACCACCATCCAGAAGGAACTGGCCGAGCGGGTCATGGCCCGGCCCGGAGAGAAAGCCTACGGAGAGCTGAGCATCCGTCTTCAGTACCGCTATTGGATCGAAAAGGTCAGCCATCTTCCGGCAGAAGCCTTTTATCCCCGTCCCAAAGTGGCTTCGGAAATCATTGCTCTTCGGCCCATCGATAACCCGCAGGTGTCTGTCCAGGATGAGGCTCTTTTCTTTCGCCTGGTGCAGGCTGCTTTCTCCCAGCGCAGAAAAACCCTGCTGAATGCCTTAAGTGCTCATCGGGAACTGGGGGTCCGGCGGGAAGAGTGGCCTGCCCTCTTCACCCAGGCCCATATTTCCCCTCAGCGCCGGGGTGAGACCCTCTCGCTCGCCGAATTTGCCAGTCTCAGCGACCTTGTTTTCCGCCATCGTGCTGCTTCGCATCCTGCTGCTGCTTCGGGGGCTTCTTAGCGGGTTTTTTCTGTTCCCCTTTCATGCGCTGAACAGCCGATCCTTCGACCTTGAGCACCCTTCCGTCAGGAAATTCCACAAAGACCAGCCCTTTCAGGATATCAAAGGAAACCACCTTGCCCTCTTCGTTATTCAGGAGAACCCGCTCACCCAATTTGGGAAGTTTCTTGCGGACTTCCTCATAGGTGGCAGCCTCATAGACCAGACAGCACATGAGCCGTCCGCAAATGCCCGATATTTTCCCCGGATTCAGGGTCAGGCACTGATCTTTGGCCATGCGGATCGAAACCGGCTCAAAGTCGCGCAGGAACAGAGAACAGCATAACTGCCGTCCACAGCAGCCAAAACCGCTGATCATCCTGGCCTCATCCCGGACACCGATCTGGCGCATCTCGATGCGGGTCCTGAACCGGACAGCCAGATCCTTGACCAGGTCCCGGAAATCGATGCGGCCTTCAGCCGTGAAGTAAAAAACCGCCTTGCTGCCATCAAAGGAATACTTCACTTTGATCAGCTTCATGGGCAGGCCCCGCTCGATAATCTTTTTCTGGCAGATCACCTGGGCCTTCTTTCCCATTTCCTCATTTCGTCTGGCCTGATCGAGGTCCTGAGGTGTCGCCTTGCGGCTGATCCGCTTGAGAGGTTTGCGGCCCTGCTTTTTGCTCCGCGTGGCGGAAAGCCTGAATACCCTGGCTATCTCTTCACCTTTGTCCATCTCAACGATGCAATAATCTCCGATCCGCAGATCAATGCCATTTTGGAGGTAGTCATAGGTTTTTCCCGTTGGTTCAAATCTGACACCGATGACCCCGGCTTCGCCAGGCTCATCAATCTCCCCGGCATCGGTGTCTTTTGATGCTGCCTCAGCCTCTTTCCCGTTCTTCGGCCCGGAATCTGTCTGCCGACTCTGGTCCTCGATCTCTTCGATCATCTCCGGAGTAATGAATTCATCGTCAACAATTTTAGTTTTAACCTCGACGACTTCATTTCCACTGGCCGGGTCCGCGACCACGACGACCTCGACGATTTCCTCGCTTCCTGCGATGTCATCACTGCCAATGTCACCATCGACCAGAAGCTGATCGTCAATCACCTGGTCATCAGAGGGTTGATCATCAGGCAACTGCTCGCCATGCTCATCCTGCCCTTCAAGCTCATCGCTGGCCAGTTCCCTGCCCTGCGACCCGTTCTTTGCTGATTCTATTTTTTCAGGGTTATTATTTTCTTCTCTGCTCATGAATCTATCCTGTCCCGCTCTTGACTTAGGAGGCATTCTATTCACTGCTGGCCGCAAGTCTCATCATCATGGTCTCAAGCGCCAGTTGTTTGTTCACATTCCGCTGCAGGGCAGCACATGTTTCCTCGATCTGGTGCAGGTTTTTCTCAATCTGGCGGATGGGTAATGTCCGGGACTGCTGATGAATGTTTTCTATCCGATCATTGTTGATTAAACTGTCTCCATCCCTGGTTATTTTGTATTTCCAGAGATCATAATACCAATATATCCAAAGGTCAAGCAATTGCTGAAGGCTATCGGGGTCTTTATTGTCAGCCAGTTTTTTGGCCTGGCTGAATAAAACCTCGATGCCCGCCGATGACCCCAGGCTTTCCAGCAGGTGAAAAATTTCCTCCCGCTTCTCCTGCAAACCGGCCACATCGAGCGTTTGGGCTTTGCCAAGACTCCCGCCGGCCAGGTGAGCCACAAGGCGTGCCGTATCCGGAGGAAGAGCCATGCGCTCTGCTATCAGACGCTCAAGATCATGATTGGGCAGAGGGGAAAACTGAACAATCCTGCACCGGGAGCGAATAGTCGGCAGAATTTTATCAAGGCTTCCGGTCACCAGGATCAGGAGCATGTCCGCCGGAGGCTCTTCCAGGGTTTTGAGCATCGAATTGGCGGCGGAAGCGCTCATCCGGTCCGCCTGATCGATAATGCACACTTTCCGCCTTGCCAGATAGGGCCGGTAGCGGATAGCGGCCTGAAGATCCCGGAACTGTTCGACTTTCAGGGTTACTCCATCCGGCTCAACCAGAAACAGGTCCGGATGGATCCCCTTGTCGATCCTGCGGCAGGAGTCACAGAGGCCGCAATAATCCCCCTTCCGCTGAAGGCAGTTGACCGCCTTGGCCAGGCCAAAAGCGGTGAGTTTTTTGCCGACACCGTCAGGGCCGGTAAAAATATAAGCATGAGAGATGGCCCCTTTCAGCAGCGAAACCTGCAGGAAGCGGACAGCCCTGTCCTGGCCGACAATCTGACTAAAGGACATGCGGATTGCCTCCGGCATGCGCATCACCTTTGCCGCAGTCGCTCGGATCACCTTTCAGCTTGGCAATGGCATGAGGAATAGCCGGGAGGGCAACCTCAAGGCATTCCCTGGCCCCATTGGGGCTTCCCGGAAGGTTCAGGATGAGCGATTCCCGGCGGGTTCCGCAAATGGCCCGCGAGATCATGGCATGAGGGGTTTTGGCCATGCTTTTCATTCTCATGGCCTCGGCAAAGCCGGGCACGAGCCGGTCAACCACCTCGCTAGTGGCTTCGGGCGTTACGTCCCGGGGGCTCAGGCCCGTTCCCCCGCTGGTCAGAATCAGGTCACATCCCGGCCTGGCATCGGCAAATTGCCTGATCGCCTTCTGAATGGCTTCCTTCTCATCAGGCACGACCTCAAGGCCGACTACCTCATACGTCTGGTCCTGCTGATCCTGAAGAAGCTGCCGTATGGCCGGACCGCTCCGGTCAGCCCGCTCTCCCCGGGCACCTTTATCGCTGGTAATGATAATCGCTGTGCGAATGGTCATATGCTTCGATCCTTGTAAGGATAGTGGTCAGTTACCAAAAAATTGGCGGGGCGAAAAGCCCCACCATCCACCAATAGTGAACGCATTATATCATATACGGCCGGTATACCAAAGAAAAGAAATAGGAGCTTCAGAAGTCAGGAGATGACATTTTCATGGTAAAATATCTCCCTGATACTGAACATATATCCATTTCCAGGCATTTAGCGTATAATAATGAATAGCCTGATTCTCTAAATTTAGGATCAATCCGGAAATGGTAGAAGAAGCCATGAAATACCCATGGGAAAAAAATCCTGAGCTTCATAAGGCTGTAGTTATGGATGCCTACTTAGATGAGAAGATTAACTTAACCAGGGCTTCGGAGCTTCTTGGGATAAGCGGGTTAGAGCTTGAAAGGGAATTAAAGCAAAAAGGGGTTCCCATCAGGCATTTATCTCAAGAGGATATAGTAGCTGAAGTTGAAGCGATAAAAGAGTGGTAAGATATGGAAGTCATTGTTGATAATACAGTGTTTACAAATTTTGCTTTGGCAAAGCGTGAGGATATATTAAAAAGAAGGTGTTTGAAGATAATCTTTTCACTTCTGAGGCGGTGCTGGCAGAGCTTCAACAAGGTGAGGAAAAAGGTCTTCTACCACAAAGAGACTGGAATTGGGTCACGGTACTCAGAATTGAATCCGAACAGGAGAAATACAGCTTCGATCTCTTTGGGCATCGGTTGGGAAAAGGAGAGTCAGCTTGTTTGAGTCTGGCTGCTAATCGCCATCTGAAAGTGCCAACAGATGACCTCGATACGAGAAGATTGGCTCAGAGGAGAGGAATACCCGCGTTTCGGGAACCATAGGCGTGCTTGTTGCCGCTGTTAAAAAAGGCATTACTTCACGCAGAAGAAGGTAATAGCCTTCTTCAGAATCCGTCTCTTTAAGTCATTGAGCAAGAGGCAAAATACGTGCTCTGGCTTTGGTCTCATCCAAAACAACCGGAGCTCCCTGTTCGAGTAATGACCTGTGCTGATGTAAAGCGCGAATTACAATTCCCTCGAGATGTCCTGGTGTTACGTCCTGTGTCCGGACCTGGAAAACGCTGGGACCCTCACCTCGCGTGACAGCCAAAATAGCGCCAAAATCAAGATCGTGCGTGAAAACAATATAATTGTTAGCGCGTGCCCAGGCCATAATAGTAAAATCCGATGCATGGGGATCACCAACCGTTGACCAATGAATCGCCTCCAATCCATTGCGCTTCAAAACAGTAACCCACTCCGGCGACAAATTTACATCGATAAGCAGTTTCATGCCTGAGTCACCGGTATATCAATCTCTTCCACTCGCCAGGCGGCATAGGCCAGCGCTTCATGGATATCTTCTTCCTCCAGATATGGATATAATTTCAAGATCTCGTTCACCGAATGTCCGGAGGCAACAAGCCCGACGATAGTACCTGCGGTGACACGGAGGCCACGGATACAGGGCTTGCCACCCATTACTTCTGGATTAAATGTTATCCGTTTTAATTGCAGCATCGTTATGTTTTCCTCTCCTAAAAGATTCGATTCACCTGTTAATGTCATTTAATACAGTGGACTCGGTTGTCAAGGCAAAAAGTTAGAGTTTCTTTACCTCTTTACCTCACCCCAATAGACCGCTTCCAAGCTGGTTGACAGTTCCCAGGAGATCACATAGCGGCTGAACCAATCAAGAATAGCCACCAGGTACAACCACCCCTTTTGCATCTGGATATATGAGCTATCCGTAAGGATAATGGCCGTCCGTTCATCCTCTCTCCATGAGAAGGAAAGCGGTATCGTGCTACCGCAGTCCGAAGCGGCTGCCGCCGCAGAAGGCAGAGGCCATATCATAAGGGCATAATAGCGTTGTCTCCACGGAGAAGGGGATAGGTTAGCGGGGTTCATTCTGTAAGTACCATTCGGCCATAGGTGAAATGTTAAATTCATTTCAGATTACTCTTCTTCCTCGGTTCAATAACTTATACCATTTCTCGATTCAATCGTGGCATAAGTATCCTTGATCCCCTGACTCCCGGCTCCTTGCCTTCCGCCCACTGCTGACCACTGGCCACTGCTCACTGGCCACTCTCTTCCCTGATCTCCCGCAGCAGGTCCAGCAGGTGTGCCAAATCTTCCGGCAGGGGGGCGGTGAATTCCAGGTAGTTTTTCCGCTCAGGGTGGATAAAACCCAGGCTTTCGGCATGCAGGGCCTGACGCTTTAGGTTGGCAATGGCATGACACACTTTCTGATACTTTCTGCTGGATGGAGGAGGCGGGTTGCGGTGTCCGTAGACCGGGTCTCCCACCACCGGATGGCCGAGGGAGCTCAGGTGAACCCGGATCTGGT
The DNA here is from genome assembly GCA_040755755.1 of bacterium. NCBI lineage: Bacteria > bacterium. Next base: position 43,842 of record JBFLZW010000060.1, read on the forward strand.
GAGTCCGGCCAGTCTGAAGGGATATCCGCAGGAGGCTGAAACCGGGGAAAACCTCTTCCACCGCATAGCGGGTAATGGCCAGCCGCCCCTTTCTGGTCACGGTGGACATTTTCTTCCGGTCAGTAACATGGCGGCCGATCCGGGTTTCAATCTCCCCTTCCGACTGGGGCATCTGGCCGTAAATAAAAGCCTTGTAAACCCGCTTGACCGTCCTGGCCCTGATCTGCTCACTCAGGCTGCGGTGCGCGGCATCGGTTTTGGCCACAAGCAGAAGGCCCGACGTGTCCTTATCAAGCCGATGAACAATGCCAGGTCTCATCTCCCCGCCGATCCCGGACAGAAACCGGCAGTGATGAAGCAGGGCATTCACCAGGGTCCCGCTGTAATTTCCGGCTGCCGGATGGACCACCATGCCAGCCGGTTTATTGACCACAATGATCGACTCATCCTCATAGACAATGTCAAGGGGAATATCCTGGGGGAGAACCCGGGCTTCCTGTGGCTCAGGCAGGGTGATCTCAACCCTGTCGCCCGGCCTGAGCAGATAGCTTGCCTTACCTGTAACCAGGCCATTGACCGTGACCTGATCCATTTCCAGAAGCTTCTGGATCTGCGACCGGGAAAGATCGAGTTCCTGCTGCTGGCTCAGAAAGCGGTCAATCCGCTGATGAGCCTCGTGTGGCTGTATGGTGAACTGATGGGACCTTCCTGTATTCATGCTCATGGTTTGTCTCTCAAGAAGGAGTATAACGGAAAGCCCTCTCAGAGTAAATAGCTTCTTCCTGCTATTAGGTGAAATTTTTTTCATACTTTCATAACTAATTGTTTATCAATGTTAAATTATCCCATTATAAGATATAGTATCTGTATATTTTTTCATATTTTTAATTCTGGACTTTTACATAATCATTAGTTTTTATGTCAATTTATTAAAAAATTATAATTTTTGGCAAATATTTATAATTAAAGTAAATAAAATTAAGATGGCATAATTTTTGCAGTATTAATAAAAAGATTTAATTATCCCCCCCTGGTAAATAACAACTGATATATCCACATAGTGACATTTTGGAAGCTCATTTTCCGAGATAGTCGACTTTCTGAGGTAGTTCCTCTTTATTTAAAAAATTAGACCTTTTTCAACAGGGTAAGTAAGGGAAACACGGTGGGGTAAATCCGCGCCCTGTTAGGATCAGTAAATAGATCGTGTGCAGTATTGGTAAGGTAAAAGCTCCAGCATGCATCTCCATCTGTCTGACTTTGCAATGGCATCTTACTGGGCGGGTCGCGTGTCCATCAACCGAAGGGCGCTGCTGCGTCAGCGCCTGTTGAAGGGCTCACCCCGTATGGCCGTCCACATACCCTAAATTCTCTATCACCTGAACAGTCGGCCAGATTCGATGGGGAGGGGGTGAGATAATGAGAGTTAATGCTCTTTGTACTTTGAAAGGGGGTGATCCTTGATACAAGAGCGAGGGTTAACTGATTTGAATTACTGAATTTGAGGTTACAAAAATTCTTACCAGGTTAAAGTCTAGGCTAAGGGAAGGAGAGAAAAAGATATGAGACGGTCTTTATCATTGTTAGTAATTTTAATGATGGCAGTCGGCTTTTTGTCCTTAGTAATTTCACCAGCCCATGCAGACACATATACCTATACTACAGACGCTGATTTCGATCAGGGTACTTTGACCAATGTGGTCCATGATCCGGCTGATCAACTGCAGCTCGATGATACGACTTCGGCATCCCATTTCATCTGGGTAGCTGTCTCTTCCAAAGGAACGGTTGTCAAGATCAACACCCGAACTCATCAAATCGTAGGTGAATATCAAACTGCCCCCAATGGCATGGGCATGAATCCATCCAGAACTACCGTAGATGCCGATGGCAATGTATGGGTAACTAACCGCGATGAGTATGGCTATGTACCATCAGAAGGCCAGTGGATGGGATCCGTGACTTATATAGGTTCACCGGAGACACGCTGGATAGACCGCAATGGTAATGGGGTCTGTGATACCTCCACCGGATTGGGTGATGTTAAATCATGGACGAACGCTGGTGGTGCTGATACCTATGGCGGGACATCCACTGCGGAGGATGAATGCATTATTCACTATGTACGGGTTCACTCCACAGGTGCCCGCCATGTTTCGGTGAATGAGGATAATGATGTCTGGGTCAGCGGTACAGGGGGTAGTAATTTCGATCTTATAGATGTTGAAACCGGAACAATTAGCCGCACCGAAAATTCAATCGGTTGTGGTGGATACGGCGGCTTGTACGATCAAAACGGCGTTATCTGGTCGGCAACTCCAGGTTCTTTGCTGCGATGGAATACATCCAGTCCCTTAAGTACCGGTACCTGCATTAATCATGGTTATTATTGCTATGGTCTGGGCATCGATAGTCAGGGTAATGTATGGAATAGTTCGCTGTATAACAACCAAATCTGGAAGTACGCACCTGACGGCACTCCGCTCGGCACTTATAACCACGGAAGCGATAGTGCCCAGGGATGCGTCGCCGGCAATAACGATCATATCTGGGTAGCCCATAGCTTACTTGGACCTTCAAGCACGGTTGGTCACATTCTCAACAATGGTACCTACATTGGCAACGTGTTTCTTGAGCAGGGAGCCGGGCCTACCGGCGTAGCAGTAGACGCGGATGGTTATATCTGGGCCACCGGCTATTATAGTGGAAAGGTATATAAAATCGATCCTTCTGCAGGACCTATCGGAGCTGATGGAGTGACACCGATAGGTGCGGTTGTGTGGACAAGCCAGAACCTTGGCGGCAACCTCTACGACTACAGCGATATGACTGGAAGCACTCTTATTGTCCCGCCGAATAATGGAACCTGGACTGTGATTACCGATAGCGGGGAAGCAGGTGCCGAGTGGGGGAAAATCGACTGGACTTGTGATACCCCGGGGGATAGCTCCCTGACTGTCTCAGTAGCCAGCAGTGATGATTCGTCTGCTTTCGGACCACTAGTTGATGTAACTGATGAGCAGGAATTGCCCAACACCGGTCGATACCTGAAAATCCAGGTAAGTTTTAGTCGAAGTACGACAGATAGTGATGGTGATGGCGTTAAGGATAGCCCCATCCTGTATGACCTGACAGTCATGACCAATGAGCCCCCGGATTGCTCACAGGCGTATGCTGATAACGGATGCCTGTGGCCACCCAATCACAAGATGGTTCCCGTGAGCATTCTTGGTGTTACCGATCCTGACGGTGATCCGGTGACCATCACGATTACCGCTATTACCAGCGATGAACCTACTGCTTCTGATCCGGGTTCTGGCGGCGCCAAACATTCTCCGGATGCACAAGGTGTTGGAACCGGTACGGCTAAGCTCCGGGCTGAACGTTCCGGACCTGGAAATGGTCGAGTTTATGAGATTACCTTTACTGCCAGCGACGGTAAGGGAGGAGAATGTGAAGGCACGGTGCAGGTTAAAGTGCCGCATGATCAGAGCACACCCTGTACTGCCATCGATGACGGACAGAATTACAACGCTACTGAGATCAATTAGTAATTGGTGGCTAGGTTAAGGTAGATAGAAAAATTATGGGGAAAGCAGGATGCCGCTTTCCCCTTTTTTTATTCCTTCTTCAAAACCACACCGATTCTTATTCCTTCTCCTTCTGAGCGGTATCATCATCCTGGAGCAGTTTTTTGCCGCTCTCTTTATCCTCCCTGCTCTCCTTGATTTCCTTGTTCTCCTTGCCGCCCACTCCCGCTTTGAAATTGCTGATACCCTTGCCGAGAGCACCGCCAATCTCAGGCAGTTTGCCCGCCCCAAAGATAATCAGAACGATAACGAGTATGACTACCAATTCCGGCATGCCGACACCAAACATCGTGGTTACCCTCCTTACTTTTGCTCAACCGCCCCCCGGCTCTGCCTCCTGTGGCTCCCGGCTTCTCCTCACTGACCACCGGCAGATGTCTTTTCTGACCACTGGCCACTGACCACTGGCCACTGATGACCACTGATCACTGACCACTCCCTTTCTTTGCCTCGACATGCTCCCGGTACCATTTTCCGTGCTGCAGGCGCAGCCAGCCTTTCGTGGCCCAACCAAACGTCATGGCCTGGAGGCTGCCGGGATTGCAGATGGTTCCGAAATAGGCATGGACCATCCAGGCGGAGAAAAAGAAAATACCACCGAAAGAGTGAACCGGGTAGCAGATACTGATCCATGCTTTATTGAAATAATGGGCGGTCGGCGCCTGCCACATGGTCCAGCCGGTCACGCCCATGATAATTCCCATAATGATTGTAAAGAAATACATCCCCTTCTGCCCCGGATTAAACCGGCCGGATTCGGGCACCTTTGCCTTCCACAGGTATCCGCCCATATTGCGTATCCAGTCGATATCGTCGCTGTCGAAGTGGGCTGATTCCCTGAACATGGCCAGGAATATCATGACCACCGAGACCAGAAAAACGATGCCGGTATAATTATGCACCAGCACCGCAGCCCGAAGGCCGCCGAAAAATTCCGCAAAGTGGATAAACTTTTTGGAATAAAAAGCCAGGCCCGTAAAGACCAGAAGCAGCCAGCTCAGAGCCAGAAGCGTATGAGACAGGCGCTCAAACCAGCTCGAAACCTTGACCAGACCCAACTTATCGTAATCAGCCATTGGTCAATCGCCTCCTTCCCTTTCGGTAAGTTTTGGCCCGTGCAGAACATAATGGAAGACCACAAAGCCAAGCCCGCCCAAAACCGAGGCCAGCCCGACGGGCTTAAGCCAGTCTTTCCACAGCTTGACCGACAAAGGCACCTGGGGATCAGCGGGCAGTCCCTCGTATTTGCTCCGGTCATACTTCAGAACATACATCACTCCAAGGCCGCCGCACTCATGCTCTCCGTACAGGGATGCCTCCCGGTATCCTTTTCCTTGCAAGGCTTGAATCCGCTGACGGGCTCTGGCAACCAGTTCATCCCGCGGGCCGAACTGAATCGCCTGGGTGGGGCAGGCCTTGGCGCAGGCCGGAATCAGGCCGTTGGCGATCCGGTCATGGCACAGGTTGCACTTTGCAGCCCTGCGCTCTCTGGCATCGAAGCGGGGAATCTCAAAGGGGCAGTTCTGCGTGCAGTAGCCGCATCCCGTGCAGTAGGTACTGTCAAGAACAATCACCCCGTCCTGGTTCCGGTAGAGGGCTCTTGACTCAGGGCACACTTTCAGGCAGGTGGCATCCTGACACTGCATGCACTGCACTTTACGAAAAAGCCACTCGAATCCGCCGGCCGGCAGTTCATGCTCCGTAAACCGCACCCGCGTCCAGGTGATCAGGGACAGGTCAGCAGGGTTCTCGTAGCTGCCCCTGGTTTTCCAGGTTTCTTTCGGCTCAGCCGGCAGTTTGTTCCACTGCTTGCAGGCCACCTGGCAGGCCCGGCAGGCCATGCACCGTGAAGTATCCAGTAAAAGACCGATCCGTTCCTTGCTCATGGCTGTCTACACCCCCTTCCTGACATTGCATAAGAATGCCTTGTATTCGGGTATTCTGGTGTTCGGATCGCCGATATTCGGCGTCAGGACATTGGCCGGATCTCCGGTAGCCAGGCCAGCATAGCCGTAGCACCAGGGGAGGCCGATCTGATGGACCGTGCGGCCGTTGACCGGAAATGGTCTGAACCGGGCGGTGACCATGGCCACAGCCCTGATCGATCCTCTGGCCGATGAGATGGTGCACAGGTCTCCATTATTGATACCCTTCTCTTTGGCCAGTTCCCTGGACAGCTCGACAAACATCTCCGGCATCAGCTCACACAGCCACGGCTGCCAGCGGGTCTCGATCCCGCTCTGCCAATGTTCGGTGATCCGGTAGGTGGTGGCCACGATCGGAAACTCCCGCTGGTCGCCTCTCCTGTCGAGGTCGGTATTATAGCCGAGGAACACACAGGGGTTGATCTGCTGGGGTGAAAAGATATTATCCACCGGGCTTTCGTACGGCTCGTAGTGCTCCGGAAAGGGTCCATCGGCCATATCCGGACCAAAGAGCCGGGCATGTCCCTCGGTTCTCATGATAAAGGCCCCGACATTGTCCGCAGGGAGGACTTTCTTGCCATAATCCGGCACATCTCCCTCCCACTGCTGCATGGTCTCGTTCCACCAGATGACCGCCCGGTCAGGGTCCCAGGGACGGCCCTTCGGATCGCAGGATGCGCGGTTATAGATAATTCTCCGGTTAAGCGGCCAGCACCAGGACCAGCCGGGATACAGGCCGATGCCGGTCGGATCGTCCTTTCCCCGCCGGGCCATCATGTTGCCCGCTTCGGTGAAGCTGCCCGAATAGATCCAGCAGCCTGATGATGTGGTGCCATCTTCCAGGCATTGGGTGAAATTATCCAGCAGCCTGCCGGAAGAAAGATCATAGCCGTTGATTTCTCTGGCAACCACAGCGGCACTTGGCTTGTCGGGAGAGCCCATTTTCCAGGAAAGTTTAGTGATTGGATCAGGGAATGGTCCGGCATCCTGGGCATAGAGTTTTTTCAGCCGCAGCATGAGGGCATTGATGATCCACAGGTCTGATTTTGCCTCTCCCGGCGGCTGCTCGCACTTATTCCGCCATTGGGCCCACCGGCCGCTGTTGCTGATGCTCCCCTCTTTTTCGGCTGATGAGGCGGCGGGAAGGAGGAAAACTTCGGTTTTGATCGCCGAAGGGCTCACCCCCGGCCGCTTCCAGAAAATGGAGGTTTCGGTCTCGAAGATATCCGTGCAGACCAGCCAGTCAAGTTTCTCCAGGGCTTTTTGCTCCATCAGGGCATTGGGCCCGCTCACCGCCGGGTTCTGGCCCCAGCAGAAAAGCCCCCTGATTTTTCCCTGGTACATGCTCTGAAAGATAGACATATGAGAGTAATTGCCGGAGGCCTTTGGCAAAAGGTGAAAGGAGAACTCGTTTTCCGGGGTGGCGTTCTCCCCATACCAGGCCTTGAGCAGGCTGATCATGAACTTGGGGTAATTTTTCCAGTAGTTGACGCTTTTCGGGTCTTTCGATACCGGCGTGCACCGGTCGAGGTAAGCCTGAAGGGTGGCGTCCTTGTCAACCGGTGCCTTCAGGTACCCGGGCAGAAGATGAAAGAGCAGGCCATAATCCGTTGACCCCTGCACATTCGGCTCACCGCGCAGGGCATTGACTCCGCCGCCGGCGATGCCGATATTGCCCAAGAGAAGCTGCAGGATGGCAAAGGCGCGGATTATCTGTGTGCCGGTTGTGTGCTGGGTAAAGCCCATGGCATACATGATCGTTCCAGCTTTACGGGGGTCTCCCGTAGCGCAAAAGGTCCTGGCCACTTCCAGGAATTTATCCCTGGGAGTTCCGGTGACCTTGCAGACCGTGTCGGCGTCATAGCGGGCAAAGTGGCTTTTCAGCAGTTGGAATACACAGCGGGGATCCTGGAGAGTCCTGTCCTCACGGGGAATGCCGTTTTCATCGAGCTGGTAGGCCCAACTGGAGTTGTCATACTTTCTGGTGGTCTGATCATAGCCGGAAAAAAGACCCTCGGAGAAGGAGAAATCCGGAGAGATCAGGTGGCCGGCATTGGTGTATTCCACGACATATTCGTGATTGTAAAGCTGATTTGTGAGGCAGTAATTAATCAGCCCGCCGATAAAGGCAATATCCGTTCCGGAGCGCAGCGGGGCGTAAATATCGGCCAGGGCCGAGGTGCGGGTAAAGCGCGGGTCCACACTGATGATCCTGGCCCCCCGCTCATCCCTGGCCCGAAGAACCCAGCGGAACGACATGGGGTGGTTTTCCGCGGCATTGCTGCCCATGACGATAATGCAGTCACTGTTTTTCAGATCGATCCAATGGTTGGTCATTGCTCCTCTGCCGAACGACTCTGCCAGAGCCGCTACCGTAGCGGAGTGTCAGACCCTGGCCTGGTGATCGAGATTAACGATCCCCAGGCTTCTGGCAAACTTGGCCAGGGCATAGCATTCCTCATTATTGAGCGCCGCCCCGCCAAGGTTGGCGATCCCTTCGGTCCGGTTGACAAGCAGGCCGTCCCCGGTCATGGTGGTAAAGGTAGTGTCCCTCGTCTCCTTGACCTTCCGGCTGATTCTGTCCAGAGCCCAATCCCAGTCCTTTTCCTCCCAGGTGCTGCCTCCCGGAGCGCGGTAGAGGACTTTGCGAAGCCGGTACTCGCTGTGAGCCTCCTGATAGAGGGCCGAACCCTTGGGACAGAGGGCCCCCTCATTGATGGGCGAGTCAGGATCTCCCTCGGTATTGATGACCTTTCCATCGACGGTATGCACAATAATGCTGCACCCGCACGAGCAGTAAGGACAAATGGTGGTGGTTTCCCTGGCATAGCTGATTTTGAGGGGATGAGCATTCGCCGATACACCCGAAAGATCAAACCCCAGGGAGCCCAAGGCCGCACCTGCTGCGGCTGCACCTGATATTTTCAGGAAACCTCTTCGGCTCAGATCCATTGAGTCCTCCTCTGAAAAAGGGTTGACGGTCGATAGTGCTGACCTGACTTGGGTCCGGAAAAGTTTTGGTGCTTTATATGCATGTGGCTTATTTGCAGAGCGGGTATTTGCATGTAATATAAATATATGCAAGATATATGCCTTCATGGGAGGAATAATAATCAAGGGCTCATGGTCCCTCCTCTTCTATTTCATCAGGGTAAGCAGAGTGAAAATAGCTGCTGTATAGGCAATCAAAAGACCAGCAACCCAACCTACTACCCATTTAATTGTGCTGGATTTTGCTTGTCCTATCTCCGATCTGACCTTCTCTATTTCCAGCTTGACCGATTCAATCTCTTTGGTCAGCTTAAGCTCAGTTTCTTTGATCTCTCCCCGTACCTGCTCTATTTCTTTGGTCAGTTTAAGTTCTGCTTCTTTGATTTCTCCCCGTACCTGTTCAATCTCTTTGGTCAGCTTAAGCTCAGTTTCCCGGATATCCCCTTTTACTTCCCGGATATCCTCTTTTGTTGCCAATTCCCGTTTATGATCGCTTATCAGTGCTTCAATATCTCTCACCGCTGCCTGAGCTTTTTCCTTGCCGAAGGTTCCTGAGAAGATATCAAACAGTTCTATTGCCTCGATACTCATCTTGTGGTCACCTTCAGGTTACTTGCCTTTTTAAGAAAATCGTCTACATCTGACCTGTAGATTCGGTAATCTCTGCCGACTTTGGCCGCTCTCAACTGTCCTGTCTTGATAAGTTTAAAGACAGTCGGTCTCGTAACCTTGAGGTATTCCATAACCTCTTTTGTGGTTAAGATTTCCTCTTGTTTTACCATTATTATCAATACCTTTCATGTATTAATATTAATTATGAATAGTCCTTTATCACTTTTTATAATTATAACTTATCATTTATCGGCACGTCAAGCAAGTAATTCAACCTGCCGAGTCAATCTGCAAATTTTCCCAGATTGCAAATGATTACAATAAGCCGCTATAACACTGTATAGTATTATTTCTCCCGCAGAGACGCAGAGACGCAGAGGATATCATTCTTTCAAGCCATTGACACATCGGGTAATACCGGCTTTCATCAGGGCTTCGCCAAAGTTGAGCAGATAGCCAAGCTTGCACCCTGTAAGTCGCAGATAGGTCTGTACCTGCTTCTTATGTGCTGCTGTCACCTTCTCAATCGATTTCACTTCCAGGATAACCTTGTCATTAACAATGATGTCCGCACGGAACCCTTCGTCAAACTTGATGTTTTTGTACTGGATCGGCAGAGGAACCTGCCGTTCAACCTTCAGCCCTCGATCCTGCAATTCCCGAGCTAAGACGATTTCGTACACGGTTTCAAGGTGCCCCGGACCAAGCTCGCGATGCACGGCAATAGCACAATCAACCACCATTGTCCCTATATCATTTTCGTTCATTCTCTGCGCCTCTGCGTCTCTGCGGGAGATCGTTCCCCATCATTCATACAGTGTTATAGCGGGTTATTGAATAATTATACGACAGATTCATTGCCGGAGACCTTACCATTCCCCTTGCCTTTACCGCCCTCCGATATTATAATAGCCCCTGCTGATAGTTATCCATACTTTTTCGATATTCAAGTTTTTCTGATATATGAGCCAATACTGAAGTCCTGCTCATGGAGGATATTTTCTGCCCGATAAGGCGACTTCATCACCAGTATGGGCAAATGGAGTATAGATATATGATTCTGACTTTGCAATCCAGCCTGGACAAGCAAAAGTATTACGTGCTGGAGTTCCAGACATCTGACCGCAACCCTGCCCAGGCTCCTTCCGGGCCAGAGGCAGCAATGAAGTCCTCTTCAGGTCCGGTTCCGGTTTCCGGGGTCTCCTCCGGCCTTGACCCGGAGACTCTGGACCGGATTGCCTGGCTGTTTCAGGCCAGGCCGGTTTCCATCAGAACGGGGTTATTTATCGGCCCCCGCAGGGAAATGGTAACTCCCTGGTCAACGAATGCGGTGGAAATCCTGAAGAACACCGGCATCTCCGGCATCATCAGGGCTGAGGAGTTCATGCTGGTTGAGCCTTCATCCTCATCAGGAAACCAGCCGCCGGACATCGACCCCATGCTTCAGGAAGTATACCACCGGATTGACGATCAGCTCTTTGCCCCGCAGATCAAGCCCGTGCCCGTCCGGCAGATCGAAGATATTGCCGCCTATAACCGGGAAGCGGGCCTGGCCCTTTCCGACCAGGAAGTTGACTACCTGACATCCTATGCCCGGAAAGCGGGCCGCCATCTGACCGATGCCGAGCTGTTCGGCTTTGCTCAGGCCAATTCCGAGCACTGCCGGCACAAGATATTCAAGGGTAAATATGTTCTGGACGGCCAGGTGCAGCAGTTGTCCCTTTTTGACTGGATCCGGCAGACCTCGTTGCAGAATCCGGCCAATATTGTCAGTGCCTATTCGGACAATGTGGCCTTTTTTAAGGGCCCGGTCGTGGAGCAGTTTGCCCCGGATGAATCGGGCCGCTTCAGGGTGCGGGAGATCGAATCGACCTTAAGCCTGAAGGCTGAAACTCACAACTTTCCGACCACGGTCTGTGCCTTTCCCGGCGCTGCCACCGGCACGGGCGGCGAGATCCGCGACCGCATGGGAGGGGGCATCGGTTCTCTCCCCGGCGTTGGCACAGCCGGATATCTCACCTCCTATGCCCGCATGAGTGATCTTCCCTGGGAGGATGCCCTGCCCGCCCGCGAGTATCTCTACCAGGACCCGGCCACGATCCTGATCCAGGCATCCAACGGCGCGTCAGATTATGGCAACAAGTTCGGCCAGCCGCTGATCGCCGGAACGGTCACTACCTTCGAGCACACAACCGGCGAGGTATTCTGGGGTTTCGACAAGGTAATCATGCTGGCCGGAGGCGTGGGCCAGGCCAACATCCGGCATGCCCACAAGAAGGTTCCTGCCAGGGGGGACCGGGTCATCCTGCTGGGAGGGGATAATTACCGGATCGGCATTGCCGGAGGGTCGGTCTCTTCGGTCAACACGGGCGAGATGGAAAAGAAGCTCGAACTGAATGCTGTCCAGCGGGCCAATGCCGAGATGCAGCAGCGGGTTTACCGCGTGCTCCGGGCACTGGCCGAGGATGCTGATCACAATCCGGTTGTTTCCCTGCACGATCATGGTGCAGGCGGCCACTTCAACTGCTTCTCGGAGCTTCTCGAACAGTGCGGCGGCGTTATTCTCATGGACCGGCTGCCCCTGGGTGATCCCACCCTGTCTGACCTCGAGATCATCGGCAACGAATCCCAGGAGCGCATGGGGCTGATCGTTCCGGAATCGGCAGTGGAGCGCATCCTGAAAATCGCCGACCGGGAGCGCTGCCCCTGCTTTGTGGTCGGAACCTGCACCGGAGACGGCAGGCTGGTTTTCCAGTGGGAGGACAGGCATGCTCTGAACGGGGAGGGCAATAATACCCCGGTTGACCTGGACCTGAAGTTTCTCTTTGGCAATCCTCCCAAAACTGAAACCCGGGCCGAAACGATTGAGGTAAACTTCCCTCCGGTCACCATTCCCGAAGCATCCCTTGAGGAGCACCTTCGGCGAGTGCTCCGGCTGACCAAGGTGGCCAGCAAGGAGTGGCTGACCCATAAAGCGGACCGCTCGGTGACCGGCCTTGTGGCCCAGCAGCAGACCGTCGGCCCCTGTCAACTGCCCCTTTCGGATGTGGCTGTCAAGGCCCTTGATTACACGGGAAATCACGGTCTGGCCCTGGGGATGGGAGATAACCCGATCTGCGGTCTGGTCAGCCCCGAAGCCGGAGCGCGGATGTCAGTGGCCGAAGCCCTCCTGAACATCGTCTTTGCACCGTTAGTCAAGGGGCTCGATTCGGTGGTCCTCAGCGCCAACTGGATGTGGCCGTATAACCAGCCTGGAGAAAAGGCCAGTCTCTACCGGGCGGTCCGGGCCCTGGGAGAGGTCTGCCTGGGACTTGGGATCGCCGTGCCGACAGGCAAGGACTCCCTGTCCATGTCCCAGCAATACCCTTCGGGGATGGTGGTCCGCTCTCCCGGAACGGTCATTGTCACCGCAGCCGGATGGTGCGATGACCTTACCCATATCGTTACCCCGGACCTGCAGCGCAGGGAAAAAACCGGCCTGGCCTATATCCCCTTCCAGAAACTTCCCGACGATCCTTCGGCCTGCCTTGGCACCAGCAGCCTGGCCCAGGTGTATAACCAACTGGGCGGCAGCGCTGGCCAGGTGCCCGATCTTCGTGACCCCCGGCTCTTTAAAACCTGTTTCAACACGATCCAGATGCTCCTTGGCCAGGGACTGATCCTGGCCGGGCACGATGTTTCCACTGGAGGCATAATCACTGCCCTGTGCGAGATGGCTTTTGCGGGAAACTGCGGCCTGGAAATCAATTTTCCCGATAATATGCTCTTTTTCGAGGGTCCGGGGGTGATTATTCAATACCCGATCGAGGCCCAGGAAAAGATTCTGGCTCATTTTACCAGGGCGATGGAATTTTACCCGATCGCCCGGCCTGATTTCGATGATCTGACTATCAGGACTCAGAGCGGGAGCCTGCGGGTCGGAATGGAAGAGCTGCGAAGAGTCTGGCAAAAGACTTCCTATGAGATGGAGCGGCTCCAGATGAATCCGGCTGTAGCCGATGAAGGATTTGCCCATTTCGGCACACCGCTGAAAAGTTTTGCCTTTCCGGCTGACTTTGATCCAATGCGCTATCCGCGGCCTGCGGCCTCATCTTCGTCGCCGCTTCCTGTCCGGGCGGCTATTATCAGAGAGAAGGGGACCAACGGAGACCGGGAAATGGCCTACGCCCTGCACATGGCCGGGTTCGAGGTCCGGGACGTCACCACCACCGACATTACCTGTGGACGGGAGACGCTGTCTGATATCGGGTTCATTGTTTTCTGCGGCGGATTTTCCAATTCGGATGTCCTTGGCTCTGCCCGTGGATGGGCAGGCATCTTCCGGTATAACCAGACAGCCCGCACCGTGCTCCGGGACTTCTACCAGCGGCAGGATACCCTGTCCCTGGGCATCTGCAACGGCTGCCAGTTGATGACCCAGCTCAATCTGATCTATCCGGCCTATGAAGAGAGCAAACAGCCGAAACTCCTGCCGAACAGGTCGAATATTTTCGAATCACGGTTCCTGACCGTGGACATAGCTCCCTCCCCGGCCATTCTGCTTCAGGGTCTGGAAGGATCGTGCCTTGGAATCTGGGTAGCTCACGGAGAGGGGAGATTTTCCTTTGGCGGCAGCAGGGAGGAATACATCATTCCGGTTACCTATTCAGCTCCCCATTATCCGGCCAATCCGAACGGTTCACAGTTCGAAGCAGCCGCCATCTGCTCTGCCGACGGCAGGCACCTGGCCATGATGCCCCATCCCGAACGCGCCCTTTTCCCCTGGCAGTGGGGATACTATCCCCCTGCTGAAAAAGGCCGCCATCCGGTTACCCCCTGGGTAATGCTCTTTGCGAATGCCAGGAACTGGATTCAGGCCCGGCAAGGGGGCAAATGAATAATGAGCAATTAACCATGACCTGAAGAAATAAACCACACTTTGGAGGTTCCTATGAAAAAAGTTATTACTGTACTCACCCTGAGCTTTATGTTCATCATTATCCTATTCTCCTGCACGAATTCCCCGAAAAATGATACTTCCCTGGCTGCCTCGGAAACAGAAAAGAAGCTGGTGGGGAAATGGAAACTGCTTCATGCCGATCCCACCCAGGAGAACCCTCCCGAGGATCTGACCTACATCCTGAATCCGGACCTCACCTGTGTGCTGGAATTCACGAACGATAAAAAGGAAAAACAGAAGATTGAAGGCACCTATAAGGTCGTTGAAGACCGGCTGCAATTCTTCAGGCAGGAGACATTGAGAAAAGAATTTCAGGTTCAGTTCCAGGGGAACGATACGCTCCGGCTGACTGAGCCCAGCTCCAAAAATTCCATGACCCTGGCCAGAGCGGGAGAGTAGGGTAAGGGAGAGTGAATTAAGGAGAGGCAGCCGCCTGGCAGCGGATGTCTCGACAGCTTTCTCTATTTTATTTGCTGGTTTTCGAGTTCTTCTTCGGATATGCCGGTAGAATCCTGGATAATTTTAGGGTCAATCCCCTGCCTGGAAAAGCTTCCTGGCAGCCTCCAGTCTCCCTATTCGCTCACCTTAATCTCTTTTTTCCATCTTATTTTCTCACCGGCTCCCTATTTTTTCAACGTGAGGAATATCTGTCTATTCCATAATTTTATTCACAATCTCTCGATCTTATGGTATAATGATTGCTCTAACCTCAAAATCCCCCAGGCAGAAGCATTTCCCCAGGTGCACTCGTGTGCAAGTATGCCTTATGGGGTTAGATATGGAAGGAAGGAGAAAATGAGGAAGGAGAAACAAAACCATGATTATCGATGTCCACACCCATGCTTTCCCAGATCATATTGCTTCGATAGCCATTGAGAAGTTAGAAAATTCATCCAGGACCAGGGCTTATCTCAATGGGACGACTGCCGATCTGCTCAAGTCTATGGACCGGGCAGGTATCGAAATTGGCGTCGTGGCCTGCGTAGCCACTGCACCGGCTCAGTTCAATTCCATCCTGAGCTGGTGTCAGTCTATAGCCAGTCCCCGGCTTATTCCGCTCCCTTCTGTGCATCCTGAATCCCCGAATGTCAGGGAAGAAGTTCGCAAAATCAGGGAGGCGGGCTTTGTCGGCCTCAAGCTCCATGCTGAATTTCAATCTTTCTCCCTCGATGAGGAGCGGATGTACCCGATTTATGAGGAAGCAACGAACAGCGGCCTTCTGATCCTGTTTCACTGCGGCTATGATATCAGCTTTCCCGATTCTGAACGGAGCAGTCCGGACAAACTGGCCCAGGTCCACAGGGATTTTCCGGAATTGCCAATCATCGCCTCCCACCTGGGAGGGTGGCGGCAGTGGGACAAGGTGCTGCATCATCTCGTCGGCAAGGATATCTATCTGGACACCAGTTATACCATAGGCTATATCGATAAGGATTCACTGCGGACGATTCTCACCTATCATCCGCCAAACAGAATCCTGTTCGGTACGGATTCCCCCTGGAAGGATCAGGAGGAAGAGATCAGGCTGATTAATTCACTGGATATCTCATCAGCCTTCAAGGCGCACATCCTGGGCCAGAATGCCAAGGAGCTGTTTCAGATTCATGCTTGATGATGGATCAGGGCATGCTCAGATCAGGATACAGGTCTTTAGCGCGTTTGAGCTGGAAGAACTCTTCGCGTTCTTTTTCTTCGAGGGTATTTTCGAGGTATTTGATGGTTTCGCGGTATTCTGGGATAAAGAGGTAGTTGAGGGAGTTGGCGCGGCGC
>JBFLZW010000061.1 GCA_040755755.1 bacterium
GCGTCTGTCCAGGCCGGTGGCTGCATCAAAATTAAAAGCCTCGAATGTTTTTAGCAGGGGGAAATGCGCCTCTTTGATTTTTCGCTTGAGGCGATTCTCTCCTCTTACCCGAAGCTCCATCTCGGTTGATGACATAAGTAATTGAATGAGTTCGAGTTTTAAATATAAGACAGGGTTATGACTGTTTCGTAACCTTGACAATTACTCTGTAGGTTGCTATACACTAAAATTGGGATGAATTTGTGACGTAGTTTTTCGCCCTGCGATGGGGAATTTTAATTGTCGTCAATGGGGAAAAATAATTGTCGCTGATCATCCGAATAACCGAGCTCTCCGAATCTCTCTTTGGACAATAGCCATGACCGCACGTGTGCACCCAATTTCTCGAGTTCCTCATCCTTCTTGCCTTTGAGCGCACATTCCCAAACGACCAAGACCCTCCATCCAATGGCCAGGAGGGAATCGTAGTTCTTTCTGTCACGCTTCTGGTTCGCCTCGAATTTCTCGCGCCAGAAGTCCTTTCTGGATGCTGGCTCGGTAGCGAATTTGCACCCCTTGTGGACATGCCAGAAACACCCGTGCACGAACACCACTGATCTGAACCGGGGAAAGACGAGGTCTGGCGATCCAGGCAGCTTTCGGTCATGTAGTCGATATCGTAACCCCAGTCGATGGAGAGCACGGCGAAGACGTATCTCGGGACCCGTGTCGCGCTGCCCGACACTGGCCATGATTCGTGATCTCGTCCGCCTGTCCACCGTATCCATTCAAATCCGTTCCACAGTTTCAGTCGCCACGAGCGCTTCGAGGTGCCTATGGAGCTCGTCCGGCAGGTTTCCACCCCGTACGAGCACTCCCAGTTCCATGTTTCTTTCCATGGCCGCCGCACTCAGGTTCGCGCTGGTGATGAAGGCCAACTTTCCGTCCGAAACCGCGCACTTCGCATGCACAGACCCCGTGGGATCGGAGACGCCTTTTTTCCCGTTTCCGACATGCCAAACGTAAAGATTCGCGGAGGGAACGGCGGTCTTCATCGTCTTGAAGGAATCGACCCTTACCTTTCCGCCACGGTCGGTCGAGGATTCCATAAGGATGTCCACCTGGACCTGACGGCCTGCCGCATCCTGCAGTGCCTTGATTATCGATGACACCTCGTATGCGACGAAGCTCACGACAAACAGCCGGTTGCGTGCGGACTCGATAACCTCGCAGAGCACCTGTTCCGTGTGTCGGACGGGTACCATTCCCGTCGAAGGACCTGTCCACACCATTTCCACGGAACCATGCCGCTCATGGAGCGCCGCGGTGGCCGAAGCCCCGCGCAAGGCCGCGGCCAACTCGCCTGGACGCACCTGGTTGGCTTCACGCCAGGCGGCGTCCAACCGGCCGATCATGGACTTGTCCGCATTGGGACCGAAGACCGTCTTGACCAGTGCGAACTGTTCGACCGATCCCAACGACTCGATTTTCGAAGCGATTGCCGCCACACGATCAGGGTGCAGTTCCAAGCCGAGCTCCGCGACGATCTGCCATAGTTCATTCATTGCCGCCGCCTCCCCCTTGGAAGAAAGAGGCATCGCGGCACTCGAACGTGTTCACGAGCAATGCCCTGTCCAGATAACGATTGCCCCGTTCACATGAGGTCTCTGCAACGAACGTGCAGGCGTGACAGGAAGCCACGTGCAAGGAACGATCGACGCTGGGATTGTGCTCGGAACAAAGCGGATCGGAGGAACAAATGGTCGCACGTTCGAGAGCCTGGACGATGAGGCGTCCCAGGTTCTCCGACTTTCCCAGTTCCACCAACCCACCGAGGGTTCCGTCGGAATCGGCGGCAGCCGTGTAGATGATGACTCCGGCCATGGGTGAATCGGGGTCCGAACTCGCATAGATGCGCTCTCGGATGCTGGCCGCGTTGTATCCACACTCCAGTGCCAACTCCCGAATCAGGAGATGGGCGAACGTGTGGATCATGGCGTAGCGGATACCGGGGTAGCCCTCTTCGGGGTCCTGTCCACGAGCGTTTCTCCACCCTCTGTGTCCCGCCTCCAGTCTTTCGCTGCGACGCTTGACCGAAGGAATATCTTCCCAGCTTCGAACGGCTTCCTCGTCGAATCGAATGAAGATTCCCTCACCGTGCACCTCGCAAGCGGGAATCCAATCGGGACGTGCACGCGACAATGCCGCCATCGGAGGCCGCTCGTCCGGATCGGTGGTCTCTTCCGGTGCCTCGACTCGGGTGTAACCAATCAATGCGTTCACTTCCCTCAATCTTTCCAAGAGCAGAACGCCTGCGATCCTCCCCGTGTACGCGGCGGGCGGGGGCTCCGGTCGACTCATGAATTGCGGCCAATCGGTCGGAGGAGTGGGTGCCGTCAGCACCTCCCATTCGGGAATCTTGAGATCCCCCTCCGTGACGAACGTATCGTCGCCCTTGCCTTCCTGCCGCTCCTGAACGCAGCGCCATACGTCTCCGATGTCGAAACGTTCGATTCCCGGCAGGCTCCCGCTCTTCACCAGAGTCTTGATCACCACTTTCAATTCGTCTGCGGACTCCACGTCCACAAAATATTCCCAACCGTCAAGGACGAGCTGGCTCAATTGATTCCGTTCCAAGGGGATAGCCAATACCGAAAGAGAGACGGGGAACCAACTGTTCGTGGCCCCGAGCAATACCGCTCGTGGAGATTCCTGGCACGATGCATCGAAAGTGTCGAGATGCGGGTGCCTTCCCCTGCAGGCCGGAAGATTCTGTTGGGCTTCCCGGCCGAACGCGTGAACGAGGGATCGGGCGGCGTCGCACGCGTCGCATTTCACCCAGAGGTTCTCCGTCTGGAGCGACGCCCCTCGCTCGAAGAAACGCAGCGTGCCTCTACATTCGGAGGGTCCACCGTGAACGAACCAGTGCCATGGAAAATCGTCGAGATGTCCGTTCCTGCATGCCAGCAGAAAGCGGGCCTGCACCGCATCCGCGTTTTTTCCTTTTTCGCAGTTCGAATGCACGAAATGAGTCTGTTCCGGCCTGTAAGGATACGGCTTGATGTCGAAAAGGCCGGAATCGTATTCCGCCAGCAATCCGCATTTCACGCAGCGCAGCCATCGCGGGAACGGCCTGACCGGCACGCCGATCTTGCCCTCCGCCGACATGGGGCTTGCCCCTTCCTCACGGACGAAAGGGGGAACACGCAGACGCTCGACCTGTGGGCCGAGCACCCGGCGCACGGCCGCGAGCAACCTGGCCTCCTCTACCGGCAGACATCGATTGACGTCCCAGCGATCGAGGCCCATCGTCACGACGGACAGGTTCGGAAGATCGACCAGCGCTCCGGGACCGTATGTCCAGAGCAACTGACTCGGGCGGACTTGCCCCACGAGATAGGTACTCATGCCTCACCTCCGTCGCTTTCCGTGTCTATCGCCCTGGCGCGCCATTGTGGAGGGTCGGAGAGTCTGGCCACGTCCATGACGAGCCGGACACCGGGTTCGACCTCCCTCATCGAAAACGGCACGGTGAATTCGTCCCAGGCCGTCGCACCGGGCTTTTTCAGGAGTGCGGCGACGTCCCCCTGACCGCGCTCGGTCTCGTAACCCAGTCTTCGTCCTGCCTTGATCGCTTCCTTCACCCATCTATCGATGCGATCCGCCACCATCGTGTCGGCACGCAACCGTGCCGCCTTGTCCTTCACTTTCCAGGCACGATCGGAAACCACGGTTCTCACGGTGGAGGCCTCCGGTCTCCCCGAGTTGTCCAGGGTCTGGGCGCCAAGATTCGGATTCAAGGGATCGTTCACGAGGCGCATGACGCTCACCATCGTGCCCGTCAAACCCCTGTCCAGCGCCCGAGGTGCGAAAGGCGTGACGGATTGCGCTTCCACGTGTTTGTAGAAAGTCGCGTGGTAGTGTTCGAAGGTCTCGTAGTGCGACAGGTCACGCGGACGGGACCAAGTCAGTACCGTGCAGACCAGACCCGGAAAGACACGGCCGACACGGCTGGTGGCCTGGATGTATTCCGCCGTGTTTTTGGGCTGCCCGTTGACGACCATCAGCCCGAGCCGACTTACGTCCACCCCGACGGATAGCATGTTCGTGGCGAGGACGATGTCGATGGCGCGAGTTTCGCCTTTGGCCCAGGCCGCCTTGAACTTGACTTCCAGTTGGTCGAGCTTTCTCGGTATCTCCTTGTTCGAAACTCGAGAGGTGAGTTCGTCGACGTTTCGAATGGAGCGCTGGCTCAGCCCCGGTCGAGACACGTCGCTCATCTGGACACGATAGGAACGGGTCTGGACGTCGTCTTCCGCGAGCCGACGCATTCCGCCCAGTTCGCGTAGCGAATTGAAATAGCCCACCAGGGTCATGTACGGATCGGCCGCCTGCCCGAATCGCTCGAACAGGGATCGAGCGGCCGTGAGCAAGGCCACGTATACCCGGATGAGGACGGCGGGACGCGAGCTGCCGGGCGAACAGATGCCCATGTACCGGCGTCCGGGGTTCCTTTCGATCGAACGCTGGACGGAAAAGAAATTGTCCTCCACGTCGATGCCGTGCGGGGGAAAGACCGCCACGCGACGGAGGAAGACGTTGTTGACCTGTTCGTCGGCCTTGCGAACGGTCGCGGTCGAAGCGACGATTTTCGGTCGGACCTTCTTGCCTTCGAACGTCCACGAACAGAGTTCGTCCACGGCCGTTTCGTAAAGACCGACCATGGTGCCCAACGGACCGCCGATGAGGTGGAACTCGTCCTGGACGATCAAATCCGGCGGACGGATCGGCGTCGTCGGTCGAGGTGTGGTCGCCGGGAGAGACCCCTTCTTCCGATGAGTGTCGCTGCAATCGGCTCCGGGCCACAGAAGCCCGTGACGCGGACATTCCGTGTCGGCTCTACCGAACAGCGTTCGCACCTGACCTCTCCAAGCCATCATGGCGAATTTGTCGACCGTGGCGATCAGCATGGAAGGTGGGTGGCGGTATATCTCGTCGTCCACGACGAGCACCGGCAGACCGAGGTCCGGCGACTTGACTTTCCCGAATTCGCAGGTTCCGTATTTGTCGCCGCAGTAGATGAACGTTCGTCCGATGTCTTTGTTCACCTTTATGTCTCGACCGGGCACGATTTCGGAGCCGCACCAAGGACAGAAGGTGAGTTGCGCCGGTGTGGAACCGGTTCCGTACTTTCCGTCCCTTTCCCGCTCGATGGCTTCGTGGCTTTCCTGGGTGGTGTTGGGTGTCACGCGCTGTCCTACCCATAGCCCGATCATGAAAGGCGTGGCTCCCCACTTGGCGGTGTCCGCACGTCGCAGCACCTCCATGGCGCACATCAATGCGGCGGCCCTTTGGAACTGCTGAATGGTGAGCAATCGCAGCGTGTAGCGCATGATCACCGCCAATCCCCGGCTTCCGTCGAGTCCGCCGAGGTTTCCCTGCAATCTGCGTATCGCCATGGTGAAAGCGGCCACGCCGAGGTAGGCCTCGGTCTTCCCGCCGCCGGTCGGGAACCACAGAAGATCGGCGAAGGCCTCCACCGGTTCCGTCCGGTCGCGGTGCACGGGATTCGCCAGGGCGGGAACGGACAACAGGATGAAGGCCAACTGAAACGGCCTCCACGAGCGATTTTCGGGAACGTCGACGCTCCCGAGATCGACGGTTTCTCCCCGCCGCACCATGAGCGAATGGACGCTGTGGACACGTTGCGACGCCATCGAGCGGTTGGCGAAGCGGAACGCTTCGAGCGCAGCGTCGTCCGATTTCAGAACCTCGATCCCCTCTCGGATTCTGGCGAGCGTCGTCTCGCATCTGTCGAGGGCTGCCGTCGCCGAAGAATCGTACCCCTGCACGTCTATTCCTATTCTCGCCCGCCGCTCTCCGATCCATGCGGCGTAGTCGTCCGCCAACGCATCGAGGACGGCGACGAGATCGGCACGTTCCATTTCCGCGAGACGCAGCATGTCGAGAGAACCGTCGGAAACGAGACGTTTCATGACGAGTCTGTCCTCCGGAGCGGTTCCGGGTGTCTCCGTAACCGAAACCTCGTACCGGGGCAAGACGCGGGTCCTGACCTCCACCGCCCGTTCCGGATCGTCGGCCGACGGTGTGGCGTGGACGGAAACTCCGTGTCCGACGGCGAACTCGACCCGCCGCCGGTAGATCATCTCCAGCGATTCGCGTTCCTCGTCCGATCCGATGCCGGACAGCAAAGGTCTCTTTCTGAAGATGGGTCGTCCTGCCGGGTCCCTGACGATCAGTTCGGGCTGGAAAACCCACGCCTGATCCTGGTTTTCGTCGGGCTTGGTCTGACCGTTCACCAGGAAGAGGGTCACCAGCCTGTCGCCGTTCGGCAGCGGATCGCCGACGGTTCCCCGAACGACCACGTCGGGGCAGGCGCTGTCCACGACAATGGGATCGACGATCCTGCGTTCCAACGAAAAGATGGCTGTACCACCGGACGGTATCCGTTTCCAGCAACGGATCGGTTTTCCGTCTTCGGTCGTCCGCTCGCTCTCCGTACGTTCGTACCTTCCCCAACTCGCGCGAACCTCGACGGCCTTCGCCGATCCGTCGACGCAGAAGGTGAAACCCAAAGACGAGGGCACCAACGAGTTGCTGGTCGACGCCTCGGCCTCTCGGTCGTCGCCTTCCGGGTCCGCTGTCGCCGCGTCCGGAAGGTCTTCCACCTGGTCGTCCGCCACTCGGGTGTCCGGCGGAGCGAGCTTGCCGACCAAGTAGCGGTCCCGCACGCTCATCCCTACGATTTCCTCGACGGGTCCGTCGGCGGGTCCGAGCAGGTCGTCTTCGACCGCCCATTGCAGGAGATCCCTGATATAGGCTTGTTCCTGTGCCGTCTTCCCTTCGAAAACTGGAAGCGCCGTGAAGTCGACGCCACAGGCCGTTTTCAGGGCCGACTCGAAGGATGGCCATTCCAGGCGGGAAACCGCCACGGTCGGCGGCTGGATACCGAAATCGCTCAAAGGTCGGGGAGGTTCGACCGGAAGCAGCCCGTCGAGAAGCAGCGTGGTTTCATCGAGGTCGCACCGTACGCGGTAGACGCGTGCGAAGGATACGACATGGGGCGATCCGGATATTTCCTCGACGAGCAGAAGGCCGTCGCCTTCGCGGATGCCTCGGAGGTCGGCAGAAACATGATCGACGGTGATTTTCAAATTGTCGAAGCGGACATCCGGACCTCTACGCACGAGCCATGCCCCGATCTCTCTCATGGCCGGAACTCGCTTCGTCGTCTCGGTCTTCGTCATGCGCGTTCTCTCCCATGGTGAAAACGTGATCTTCGTCTGTTCGGATCGTTCATTTCCTCGTTCCTCCTCTTCGACCTCTCGTCGTCCGACGCCCGTTCATGGTTTCGCCATGCAAACCGCGAACGACTTCTTCTTCGTAGCGCTGGCGGTTCAGCTCCGACAACCGGCGCAACACTTCGAGACGCGCCCGTTCCGAGATAGTGAATCGGACACGGTCGATCTCCGGTAGATACGGCACTTCGTGAAAGCCGTGTTCGAGATCGAGGTCGCCCCAGCCGTAGGCGCGGGCGACGGCCACGTCTATCTCGCACTGCAGGTCGCGCAGTTTCTCAATGCTCACATTGCTCTCCTCAGGATCGTGGAAGCGATTATAAAGTCTGGTCAACCCGATCCAGTCGCAATTCATGATCTCGGTACGGAGCAATTGAACTCCCTGTCCCAATTGTAGCAGGTAAGGACTGTCCACGTCCGATGGGAAAGGAAAGGTCTCGAAGCAGTCGCTGGGAGTAAATCTCATTCCTTGCCCTAATGTCGATGACTGCTTTTTGACCCACACACAAAACAGCGAAGAGCACAAGAGAGCCAAGTATGCATAGCTATCGTAAGCAAAGACGACCAGCTGCTCAGAAAAGACAAAGTGATTTTTCACTAATAATGGTGAGAAGTGCTTGGTGACTCGTGCGGAGACAATTACCGTGGTCATGGGAGTGGCGGTCGGTTCCCACGTGCTCGGATGATAGACAAAAGAGGACCCGCGACCAATGGCATGATAGAGCTCTGGTCGTGGCCTTTCATAGAGCCACCAATTTTCTCGCGCCCATTTACTGTACTTGTTGTTTTCTCTTTCATGCCTTACTCGTGAAGCGACAATTTGGTATGGTTCTTTCCACTGCTCAGCCTTATCTTTCGGCCAGTCCCAAAAACAGATAATCCACCTACTGTGCTGTTGGTTAGGATGTGCATTGAGATCTTCGCCATTCAAGTATGGATAAATCACCTCGTGATTGTCCGGGTTGTTTGCTAATAATTCCATGGCTTCGTTTTCAGTAAGAGTGAAACCAAGTCCCAGAACGTTTGATCCTTGGAAAGATTTGCCTTCGTTGGCCTTCAGCCGCTTCGGGCTCCATTCTTCGCGATCGGAAAGGAAGGCCGAGATGAACGGAGCCGGCCGCCCGAGCAGCGAGCGTTCGCCGCGCCATTCGCCTTTGTGGACATGGACGCGGCTGGTGACGACCGCCGCCTTGCCGGGCCAGGGCTCGTTGGGATAGGCCGCGTGGATGACGGCACCCGCACGGACCATGGCCTCCAACCCAGCCTGGCGCGTGTCGCCCTCGGCGATGGTATTGACCGCAAGCAAACCGAATCCGCCCCCTTCTCGTATCAGGCTCCAAGCCCGCAAGAAGAAGTAAGCGACCAGATCGGCCGAACCGCGACGTCCTCCGGCGACATGATGCACGAGCCAATCCCGATAAGACGATCCGAGGACTCCCGTGATACGCTGACCACCGAGGAAGGGCGGATTGCCTACCAAGGCGTCGAACCCTCCGTTCTGTCGCGAAAACACCTCCGGAAACTCCAGCGGCCAGTGGAACGGTTTTCTCGGGGGCTTGCCCGGTGGCAGATCCACGGACAACGCGGCCCGTGCGATCCTCGAAATCTCTTTTCCAGCTTCCATCTCGCCGCGGAGGAAAGCGTCCGTCTGCAGCGCCAGGAAACCCATAGCGGAATCGACGGCCCGTGCGTTTCCGTCCGCTTGCAGGACCTCGCCGATCATGGCGTCGGCCACGAGTTCGACGGCTTCGAGTTTCTTCCTCGCTTCGGCGTCCAAGCGAGCCATGGTTTCGACATCGCGAACGTCCCGGATCGGGATGGCCCGCAACCGCTTCCTGATCTCCACCGCCTCGGCGACCGCACCGGCCACGTTCTGTCCGAAGATGCGCTGCTGGTTGGAGCCGCCGTCCGGGTTCGGTTCGAGTTTCGTGAGTTGATCCAAACGGTGTATGCCGAGCAGGCTGTCGCCGCAGCGCAAGTTGTGGTCGAGGAATCCGAAGGGGCGCCCTTTCGCGAGAGTGACCAGCCAGATGGAGAGCTTGGCCAGTTCGACGGCGAGGGGATTGATGTCCACGCCATAGAGACACCGTTCGGCGATCAGACGTCTCGCGGCGAGAAGGCGTTCGTCAGGCTCCTTGGGCATCGGATCGGCACCGCCGGCCCGGTCCAGCACCTCGCCGTCTGCGGTGACGAATCCGCCTGCCGCCTCTTCGTTCGCCCAGCTCTCTACCAGACGCTCGGCGAGCCATCGGCACGCCTGCACGAGGAACGCCCCGGACCCCATGGCGGGATCGCAGATCTTGAGATCCAGCAATTCCGTGGGAGGTTTCAGTTTCCACTCCTCTCGCGGTTTGCCCTCGGCCGGCCCGATGTAGACGACCGGTTCCAACGTCGTCTCGACGATGCTTTCGGTGAGCGACTTCGGGGTATAGTGCGTGCCCGTCTCGCGTCGGTCGGCACCCAGGGTGACCATGAAGCCTCCCTCGCGATAGACGATGGGTTCGCCCCATGCGTCGGTTCGAACGAGGTTGGCGAACGGGCGGATGCGTTCCGCGAGCGTCATGTCGCCACCGCATACGGCGAGCAACCGTCCGAAGACGGTCTCGTCCACGGGACGAGCCAACGCGTTTCGTATGGCGGATTCGCTGCGTTCGGTGGTTTCCTTCACCAGGGCGACGAGGGTGTCGTCACCCTCCATGCGCGCCGATTCCAATTCGGAGAGCGGGAGATTCGGGTTCTTCGCCTTTTTGGAACCCGTAAGCCCTATAGTCACGGACGGCATACGGGCGACGGTGTGTTCGAGAAGACCTTCGTAGACATGACCGATCTGCTCTACGTCGAGCGCCCTGTAAGACAACAAGAGAGCCCCTCCGGACCGCTCCAGCGATTGCAACGAATTCAGGAGCAATAGAACCGTCCGATTGTCTATGGGCAACGGTGCGGCGTCGGAATCGCGCCAACTCGTACCCTTGGATCGCCCTTCCAGGAACGGAAAACGATCCGGATCGAACAGCGAACCGCCCAGGGCGGGCATGCGAAGGGACTCGTGGTCGATTCCGCCGTGGACGGCCCTGAAGACCGAAAGAAGGCGTGCCCACGCGTCGTGCCTCCGATCGAGCACCTCGGGACCGTGACGATCCGCTTCCTCGACGAGCCGCCCCCTCAGCGTGGATACGGCATAACACTCGTCGTAAACGGGATCGCCTAAAAGCAGGAGTCCACGTTCTTCGGCACAGAGAACGAACACCAGCCTCATCATGACGGTCAAACCGGCTTCGTAGAGCTCGGCGGGCGAGACGTCCCGTAACAACTCTCCGTTGCGGTCCGCGTCGGCCTTGTCCAGGCACTGGACGAGAACTTCCACCGCACGGCGAACCTGCTCCCCGAGAGTGTCCGTGATCTCCTCGTGATGCTCGAGCGATCTGTCGAGCAACGCTTCCAAGGTCTCGTCCGACGGGCCGAAACAGCGCCTGACGCTCCAGAGGGACTGGAAAACCTTGAGGGTGATCGGCTCCTGGAACCAAAGACGGGCGTACCACGAGACGTAGCTCGACATTCCCCCGACGGGTGCGTTCACCAGCGTCCACCGTTCGCCGTCGGTGACGACTCCCAGTCGAACGGCGTGGGATCGACACAGCGCCACCATCCGCTCGAGGAGCGACGTGGGCCATCTGTCGTCTTTTTGTACCTTTTCGAGGTCGGTCCCCGGTCGTTGGACGGAAAGGAAAAGGCGAGGCTCGCCATTCGATGGCGAAACGACCACCCAATCCGGTGCGAACGTCTCGGTTCGATCCGGGGAGGCCACCAGATACGTTCTGGCCTTCTCGGCATCCGTCGCCAGCGTAGAGGCGTCGTATTCCAGAATTTCCGTGAAAACGAGTCGAACCCACTCGCGATGGAGATCCGGGAGCAGAGGGTCGTTCTCCTCGACCGCATCGGTCCATTCTTCGTATGCCGCACGGAGGCGCTGCCGTTTCGGAGTCTCGACGACGTCCAACCCCTGGGGGAACGCCTCCTCCAGGACGGGCACGGCGAGAAACGGCCCGGACACCTCGACGAGGGAAAGCCACTCCGTATGTCTCGAAGGGTTCGTCATGTCGGTCGTACCTTTCCGGTCGAGAAGCGAGGAACGAGGAAAACGACCGCCACGGGGAACGTTCTGGCAGTGGGGTCGGCATAGCGGCTTTCGATTGCGGCGGCCTCGCTTTTCTTCTCTTCGGGGATACGGGCGAGCCTGGCTTTCAACGCCTCGATATCCCTCTTCAACTGGTTGCGTTCTTCCTCGGGCCAGAGCGTCAATTGCACGAATTGCGGTCCCGAGTCGGCCAGTTCTTTCCGGATGCTTCGCTCCAGGTCGCCGAGGACGGTCATGAGATCGGCGATCTCGCTTTCCTTTCGGCGGTTCAACGTGTTTTCCAGGTACTTCATGCGCTCCCGAGAGCGCGCTTCCACTGCCGCCCGGATCGCTTCCTCGTTTCTTTCGAATCGATCCTTGAGGATCGCGAAGAGATCGTCACCGGGAGAAACCGGTTCCGCCTTTTCGACGAGCGCTTCGAGT
This sequence comes from bacterium, assembly GCA_040755755.1. Taxonomy (NCBI): domain Bacteria; species bacterium. Next base: position 11,857 of record JBFLZW010000061.1, read on the forward strand.
TTGCCCACTTGGGCGATCCTTCTGAAAGACTTGTGTTCCAATTCGCCGCCCGAAAGGGTCAATTCTTCATGGAGCCGATGGTGCCCGCCGCCGGTGACGACCAGGCGCGACCATACGGCGACGGCGGGGCGATCGAGTTCCTCGTCGGGAACCGCTCGAACGGTGACCCGATGGAGCGACTTGACGTCGTCCAGTTTCCAGATTTCTTCACGCAGCAGACGGAGGCTCATCTGGACCAGCTTGTGTTCGAGGTGGACCAGAACCACGTCGTCACGTCCCTTCGCCACTTCGTGATCGAAGGTGATGGGGCGTCGTACTCTCGTGTGCGGATGTTCGAGTCCGACGGTCGCCCGTCCCCACGAACCGGGCAACACCGGCACTTCGAACGCCTTGCCATTCGGAACGCCAGACAACGGAACCGATTTCAGCGGCGGCTTCTCGGCGAGTTCGAGGGCGATTTCGACCGCACGGTGCACGTTTTCAGGATCGAGATGAAAATCTCTCTTCGCCTCCACGAGTTTCTCGTGTAGACGTGCGATTCTCTCCTGCAGCTTGCGCTCGGCAGCGACGAACCGACGCGCTTTCGCCGCCTTGGCCTCGGCTGCACCGGTGTCCAAACCGGTCCGTCTTCCGAGCATGGCCTCTTCTATCTGTTTGGCGATGACGGGGCCTACGCTGCCCAGATCCTCCCGGATCGTGTCCACCTTGAGGACCGCCCTCATGAGATACTCGTGATCCCCTTCGATCTCGCCGACCTTCCGGTGTCTGGATATTTCACGAGGATCGAATCCTTGGCTCACCGGGTGCCAGATGAAGACTTCCTTCTGCCTCTGGCCGTGACGGTCGATCCTGCCGTTACGCTGCTCCATGACGTTGGGATTCCAAGGAATTTCGACATGGATCAGGTAGTTGCAATGATTTTGAAGATCGATTCCTTCCGAAGCGGCGTCGGTCGCCAACAGAATCCGAACAGGGGCGACGTCCGGATTCGCCTGAAAGGCCGCTTTGACGGCTTCGCGTTCGTCGGGGCGCATGCTTCCGTGCAGGATGGCGAGACGATCCCCTCCGTACCCGTTGGCCGTGAAAATCTGATGGAGCCAGACATGGGTGGCGCGGTATTCGGTGAAGAGAATGACTCTCTTTTCGTTCCAGTGTCCGCCAGGTTTCAGATAGGTGTCGAGCCAGTGGAGGATGGCCTTGGCCTTCGCGTCCACCCGGTTCTTGTGTTTTTCGGCCCATTCGGTGAGGTAGTCGAGCATTTCACGTTCCGTTTTACCGAGTGGTGGGGTCATCTCGCTCGCCACTTCGACCGCTTCGAGCTGGGCCTCTTCCGCCTTCGCTTCGTCCGAGTACTCCTCCTCGCTTCTAACGATCGCCTTGCGGAGTATTCGATCGTCCAATGCCGTGGCGGTCCGGGGACGACCTCGTAGCATCGTCTCTCTGTGTTTCGCCAAGGTGACGGCGAAAGCCATCGGAGACGAAAACAGTCGTTTTTTCAACAGCATGTGCACGAAGTCGGTCCCGAACTCGTACCGTGTTCCTTTGACGCTGTTGGCTCTCGTGACCGTGAATTCGCGCAGCAAGCGATGGATATCCCGTTCTTCATCCGAATAGGCGATTTTCAGGCACTGGAGCCGTCGGACCGGGAAGACCGGCTGACCGACGGCGTCGACGATGTCGCTTTTCATTCGTCTTACCATGACCCGATGGAGTTGCCTTTCGTCCGGCATCACCGTCCGGGCGAAACGTTGGTCGTCGAGTAGCTCCAGAAGGGAGGTGAACGATTCCTGATATCCGTTGTGAGGTGTCGCGCTCAAAAACAGGCGATGGGAAAAATGAGGAGCCAACATTCGGATCAATCGCGTGCGCTGGCTTTCGAGCGCGTATCTGGTCGCGGCCGCGGGCGCGACGTTGTGAGCCTCGTCCACTACGAGGATGTCGAACTTGCGTGGATAGGTCACGTGCGAGGGAAGAATGTCCTTGAGCAGACGCAGCCCTTCCCCGGATTTCATCCAGTCCATGGAGGAAATGAGTCGTGGGAAAGACGTCCACGGATTGGCGTGAATGCCCCGTTCCCGACGAAGCGTCTTGACGTAGTCGGTATCTACGATACGGAAATCGAGACCGAACTTCTCCTGCATCTCCGTCCGCCATTTGACTTGAAGAGTCGCGGGGCAGACGATCATGACGGATCTCGCTCTATGGCGGACCAGAAGTTCCTGAATCACCAAGCCCGCTTCGATAGTCTTTCCCAAACCGACGTCGTCGGCGATCAACAGATTGACGCGCGCCATATCGATCGCGCGGACGAGGGGATCGAGTTGGTAGTCTTCGATGGTGATCCCGCTTCGGAACGGCGACTGCAGGAAGGACCTGTCCGCGTTGGTCGCGGCCCCCCAGCGAACGGCGTCGAGGAACGCTTCCAGTTTTTCCGTTTCGTCCCAGCCGGTGACTTTCGGCAGTCCCGCTCTTTCCAGCACGCGAGCCCCCGGCTCCAATTCCCACAGAACTTGCAGACTTTCGCCGAGGGAATCTTCGTCGAGGGCGGCCAGAGTGACGAGGTGCTGCTTCCCGTTTCCCGCCGAAGAGAAAGCGGATGCCTCGACGTCACCCACGACCCACTGACGACGTCTGATCTCGACGAGTTGGCCCGGGTCGGGGACGGAACGGCTCCAAACATATCTGTTCGCATCGGATCGTGATTTATCGGGCATTCGCTCTCGCTCCTGCACTGGTTCTCCTTCGATTTTTCATCCACTTATCGACATGGCGGATTATGCTCAGTCCGATCATTTCTCCGAGTCTCGGCGGCACGGCATTGCCGATCAACCTTCCGACCGCTTTTTTGTATATGGGTTGCCCCGGAGGGACGAACACGTAATCTTTCGGGAAGCTCTGCAGAATCGCCCCTTCACGCAACGAGATCGCACGATTTTGATCTGGATGTCCGAAGCGTCCGTTACCGAATCCGAAGAACTGAGTTGTGATCGTGGGAGCCGGCTCGTCCCAGCACATGCGACCGTAGACGCTCGGATAGGTCTTGCCGGTTTTCTTCTTGTGACAGTCGGCGACCAGCGTCTTTTGCCAGTCTCGCCAAGTTCCTCCGGGTTTCGATGCCTCGATCCTCTTCCTGTTCAGGTCCGAAAGGATAGAGGCTTGATGCAATGGATCTGTCTCCTCCATCTCGCCCGCTCGTATTGGCGGTAAGTCGGCGATGTTTTCTCTAACCGTAGTGCGCTCGGCACCGAATTCCCCAGGCGACAGCGAACGAATGGGACCGAGCTTCGAAGCCAGGAGAACGAGCCTCTGGCGGTGCTGGGGTATCCCGTACTCTTCGCAGTTCACGATATCGATGTGGACGTGATATTTGGCGTTTTGGAGGGTCCCGAGAAACTCCTCGAAGACGCCTTGATCCTTAAGTCGTGGAACGTTTTCCATTGTGACGAGTTCGGGAGATATTTCCTCGACGAGCCTCGCGAACTGCAAGAGAAGCCACCACCGTTTGTCGTCCGGGGTCGCCTTCTGATTGTAGGTGGAAAATGTTTGACAGGGAGCGCATCCGGCCAACAGACGGATACCGTTTTTAGGAAATACCCGTTCGAGGTCTTCCGCCTTGAGGTCTTCGACGGATTTCAGAAGAAACTTGGCGGCGTTGTTCGCAGAGAAGGGATACTCGCAGGCAGGATCGATATCGACCCCAAGGCGGACGTCGATGCCCGCTTTCTCGAGTCCGTACGTAAGCCCGCCGGCACCGCAGAATAGGTCCACGGCGTAGACTTTGCGCTTCGCTCGTTTCCCTATCTGTATCCGTTCGATCCGTTCCATGTTCTTCGATACCTGCCTCCTCTGTCCTTTGGTCGTGTGAGGAGGCACCTCCGGCCTTTACCCACTCATCGATTTCGTCTTTTTTGAATTTCCAAAGTCGACCCATCCGGTGAGCGGGCATCCGGTGCTTGTCGATCCATCGGTACACCGTGTCGTTGCTGACACCGAGGTATTTGGATATCTCTTCCACCGACAGCCATCGGTCTTCGATCTCGGTCATTTCTCCTGCTCCCGCGGAATGTTACGGTTCGCGACTCACCGCTCGCCTCGGCCGTTCAAAGAGAGAGGGACGCACCTCTCCTATTCTCCAACGAACTATGATACGCCGATCCTTTCCGATTGTCAACCGCAATTTGCCGCAGAAACCTGGATTTGTCCGTATCGATTGCCCCGGCGATCTCTCGATTTTCCGCCTCACGGAATACATACCGGAATCGATCCCTATCCGGGTCGCAAACCTGCCGTTCGAGAGAAGTTACCCGTTCCGGGGCCATTGTGAGGACCCTAACGGTTGCAGTCCCCTCTCTTTCGAAGGGAAGCCGACGTAGAGCCAGACCGGGAGCTCGGCTCCCCTTGTCCGGACGGGGACCAAGACGCGGCGGTAGAGGCAGGGACCGCCAGGGTGGAACCCCTCCAGCCGGTCGATGGCCGGGAGGCGGCTCTCGGGGTCGTCGAAGGTCAGAAGCTCCCCGTACACGGGGCCCCAGGGCGCGCCCGTGCCCTTTCTCGGAAGCCGGTCGGGGATTGGCTCGGGATTGGACATGCGGGCCGTCACGTGCGCTTGTGTGGCCACGTCGGCGAGCGGATTGGTGGTCCCGACGGCAAGGATATCCTCCTCCGGGACCTCAAGAACCGGGATTCCGGAGGATGTCTCGAAGAGGCGGCCGCGGACCAAGGCGTCCTCCACCGCCAGGACTCCCCGGCAGAAGCGGTCGTGGTTCCAGAAACCGCGCTTCAGTGTGCCGTAGACGAAGAGTCTCGGCATTCCGTTTGTGTTCGGCTTCAAGGGTTCTGTTGGGTTCATTGCCTGGTTCATGGGGTTCATTGGGGTGTCTGTCACTGTTCCGCCCCCTTTCTCTCCTGGGCGACGAACTCGAAGGGCTCCACCGAGTACGCGGCCAGGTCCTCGCGCCGGAACACCACCAGGCTCATGGGCGGGACCGCAATCTCACGCCAGCCTTTTTCCTCCGCCAGCACGGCGTCGAGGTATGCGGGGTCCGAAGCGTAGAGGACCGCTTTGCGGCGGGGATGCCAGCGCAGTTCCAACGGCCGGTTCCCCTTGAGCACAAAGACGGTGCCCGGGTCGGTCCGGCAGGCGATGACGGCGGTGATCTGACCCCGACAGCGTCGGAGCCGGGCTTTGAACCGCTCGATATCCATGGCCCCGTCCCGGGCGGCGTTCGCGGCCAGGCGGAACAGAATCTCGCTGTCCACCTCGGCGAAGCGCCGCATCTTCCAGCGCCGGAACAGGTAGTCGGCGTTGTAGATGGTGCCGTTGTGGGCGCCGATCACCTCCCCGGCGCGGATCGGGTGGTTGTTGCTGTTGACCCGCTCGTCCCCTCGGGTGCGCCACCGGGTATGGCCGAGCAGGAGCGTGGCGCGGTTGTCCATGGAGGCAAGGAGTTCGGCGAAGGCATTGTCCGTGACGAACCGCTCGGCCGTCACCGGCCGCTTGAAGAGCCGGTGTCCGCCGTCGGTGTCGAGCCATGCCGCGCCGGTGGCGTGTGGTCCGCGCTCCTCGCTCAATACAAGCAGGCGGGTGAAGAGCCAGGCGAGATACTCCCGCTCCTCGGCGCGTCGCCGCTTATTTCCGAAGATGACTCCCGCGAGCCCGCACATCAGGATTTCCCTCCCTGCGGATCGACGATGAACCCGCGGAAGACGCCCTCGGCGTATTCCTTCGGGTGCTCCTCGATCCAGCTCGCGGCATCGGGATATCCGAGCTCCCCGGCCAGCCGGGCGACGACCGGCCGGTCGAGCATATTGGTCAACCCCGAGAGCCGGACCGCGTCGATGCCCTGCCAAACCAGGGAGGGAAGCGGTTTATCCTGACAGGACCAGACCACGCATTCATCCCCAAAGCCGGAAACGAGACCGCCTTCATTCACCTGTTTCTGGCACACCTTGTTTTCGGCCAGGGAGGCGTAATAATCGAAACTCATGAGCGGTCCTCCTTCCCAGCGAATAGCTGGTCAATAACCTTGTCTCCGGTAAGAAAATCCCAGCCGTTCTGCCCCCAAGCGTTCGTCAGACGTCCCTTCACGGCGTTGAAATCGATCAGTCCGGGTTTTACGAAGCCGAAGGTTCTTGCAGGGTCTTTGAAGCTGAAGACTTTTTTGCTTTCCTGCTGCGAACCGGCAAGCCATCCTGCTATTTCATCGTTACGGGTGGCCAACTGTTGTGCTTGGTTTTTTGCCTCCTGACGTCCGAGCACCTGGTTGAAAGTGCTCTTGTTGTTGTCTTCACGCCTGAGATATTTACCGTTCACGCACCAGAAGTGCTCTAAGGAAGCCCAGGCGAACTCACCGTGATTGAGCTTCCGCCATTTATCCTGAGTCGCATACTCATTCACTACAGCAACCGCAGTATTTGTTCCCAATGGTTCGATGAACTCTACCAGACCGTAATCTTGATGATGCTTTTTCCCAACCCATCCATCAATTTGTTCAGTTCTTGTATTGCGCTTAACAGGAATCGTGAGTTGACAACCAACCTTCTTGTCTTGCAGTTGTTTTTTCAATTCCTGCATGTTCTGAACTTCATGTCCGCCTACTTCGATGATTTGGTCGTGCTGTTTTAGGGGTGATCCAACGGTTCTATTATTGACTTTCAAGGACCTATCTATCCCAGACAAGGCGACATTCGCTATGGATAGTTCTTCCGTTGGCTTGAATACCGTCTTGCCGCCGATGGCCCCATATTTGGCGATCAGGCGAAGGGTGGCATCCAAGAGGGACCACTCTTCAACACGGATCGGACGGAGGGGTGTGAAACGCAGACCGAAAGTCTGGTTTTGTTTGATCTGATCTATCTTGGTATTGCCATTCTCATCCAGAACTTCAAACCGAAACTTCCGCGCCCAGCCGGTGCAGCCGAATAGCTCGCAGACAACACAATGGTTTCGATCTTCACATTTCGTATCGGTTGGGTCGCAGGCATTGCCGTTCAGACCGCGCACCAACACCTCGAACCACCAGCGGATGGAACCGAGCATGCCGGTAGGGATGAGGCGGTCCGGCCCAGTTTTTTCCTTTATCTGACCGTTCTTTTCTTCAAGTGTGACTGACCCGGTCCACAAGTCCGTTAGGGCCTTGAGTTGATAGGTTCGTTCGCCATTTGCCATAGTCATGGTGCGCCCCCCTTTGTCGTCTGCTTCCGCAGCATGACGAGGTCGTCGTCCAACCCGTGGCGGAGAAGATCGAGTCTGGATGACGCAGCCACGAGGCTTTCGGCGTGGACCGGCTTGATCCGGAACGGGAAGAGGCGCGGGCTGTCGATCAGATCTTTCAGCGGAGCCGAGCCATTGGCGCGGGCATGGAGGGACGCTTCGGCCAGCCATGCTATCAGTCGGGAATCATCAACGGCGAGCGTTGCCCCGGCGGAGTAGATGCCCTTTGCGCCGGTCTCCTGAAGCACACCCCAGTCCAGGTACGAGCGCAGCACGCGGCGGGCTGCTCTGGAAACGGTCTCCCGCTCGCCGTATTGCTCGCGGACCCGGCGCTGGACATGAGCCGCGGCAGCGGAGCCCTGAAGCCTCAGAAGACGGCCGGTCTGGATGGCTACACCCGACCAGAACGGGTAGACGGCCATGACCATCCCCCAGTGGATGGCAAGGCTCAAGTGATGAGGACTGAGGGATGAGGACTGAGTGGAAAGAAATGCGAGACCATCATTACGCAGCGGGATGATTTCCTCCGGCGTGGTCACCCAAATCTTGCGCAGAATAGAGATAACCTTCTCGCGATTGCCGCGCTCGGCCTGGCCGCCTACGGACACCTTGTCCTTCAGCAGTTCCTGCAATGCCTCGTTGACCGCAGCCTTGTCATTCCCTGCCAGAACCAGGTTGGCCGTCTGCTCAAGCCATTCCAGACGCACCCGTTGACTGAATCCGATCTGATCGGTCCGTCTGGTCATTCGCCCCTCCTCTCGATCTGAACAAGAGGAACGATGAGTTCCTCGACCGAAATGCCGCCATGGCCTACGGTGCGCTGCTTCTCTTGGACAAACGCCTGCCGAGCAGGGGCCAGGAGAGCGAGGTAGTCCTCCGGGAGACCAACGGTGCCCCATTCCAGCGCGGCTGGAAAGCGTTCCTTCACCTTTCCTCGAAGGACCGCGTCGGGATAGATGCGGACTCGTTCACCGCGCAGGTCCGCCACAGCCCCTTCGGACGGACGACCGCAACCTTCCGCCTCGACGTTGCCATGATCAGAAGTCAGATAGACACGGAAGCCCCGATCCAAGAGCAGATCGAGGAGTGTGTTCAGATACGGCTGCCTGGCCCACTGGCACACCTGGTTGTGCATGCCGGCGGTGCCCATTTCCATCCCGTGCATGATCTTGTCGACCTTGTCCACGACCAGCCCGGCGACCCTTGCCTTGGGATGAGAAAGCGCTTCGGAAACGGTTTCCAGGCCGCCGTCGCCCAGGCCCTTGAGGTAGACGACCTCGTTTGGCATAAGGCCCTGATCCGCCCAGAACTGCGCCCAGAGAGCGGGTTCCTTGTCCGTGGTCTGGATGCTGTTCGGAAAAAAGATGGGAGCCTTGCCAGCGAACGTTGCCTGGCGCGAGACGGAGGTAAGCGAAGGAATCCAGGCAAAGACCGCCTGCTCCCGGAATCGCAGCCCGGGCTGTTTTGTGGCGAGTGCTTCGCGGACTACCAGCCATTGGTCCAAGGCAAGGCCGTCCACCACGATCAGTGCGATCTTGGCGGTGCGGTCTTCTCCCATTTGGCGGGCAAGAAATCGCGGGAGGTGATGCAACATGACCGGAGGCACCGGTGGCAGATTGACCAGCCCGGCATACCGCTTGAAAAGCCAGGCTGTGAAACCGGCATCCACCTGTGCCTGCAAGTTCTTGATGCGCGTCCCAGTCGGTTCGGAAATCGCTTCGGCCTGATCGTTCGCCAGCAGGATCGCCTCCGCCCATCCACGGGCAAAGTGGAACCAGTCCGTGTGCTTCGCGTCCTCGGCCGGAATGGATGCCTCCAGGCTGTCGATGAGCTTGCCCAGGCGACGAGACCTGTCTTCGATGGGAGCGGTACGAACGCCGATGCCTACCCAGGTTTTGGACAAGGTGTCCGCATGCTCGTGTGGAACTGAATGCAGCAACCCCTCCACGAACAGGTTGTCGATGTAGACCCGGATGTCATGGTGATCGAAGGGCAGTTCGACAGGTCCCTCAATGGCCAGACCGTAGGGCTTCTTGTCCTCACGAACGCCGGATGTCCCTTTGGCTGCTTCACGGTCAAGGAAGATAGGCCAGCGCTCCTGGAGAAACGCGAAGAACGCCTCCCGGTCTGAAACAAGCGTCTCAAGCGGCCAGTCATCGAAGGCGTTGTTCTGGCGCAGAAGCTGGATGAACCGGTTGTCAAGGTCAGCCGGGATTCGCTGTCCGCGGTAGTGACGGCGCAGCAGCACCCGCAAAAGGTCCGATGGCTGTTTGACCAGTTCGGGTGCGATTTCAAAGACGTGCCGGAGGACGAACTCCTTGGTGGCGTTGTCGCCCAACTGGCCGGGTGCATGTCTTTTTTGCGCCTCATACAAGGCGTCGAGGTCCCCGCGATCCAGGGCGGTCACAACCGGGTAACTGAGGTTCGGGAAGATGTCGCCGAGGTTGAAGGAGAGTCTGCGACCGGCCTGGAGGAGATCATAGGGCAACCCACTGAGGTCGCTTGCTTGCGAGCGCAATACGACGACAAGGTCCGTGTGCTCGCCGCGGTCCCAGCGAGAGCGAAACTTCGACTCGTAGGCGTAACGGAACGCGATGTGGTCTTCAAACGGGATCAGCTCGAATCCACGTTCGCGGACGCCTTCGAGAATCCCTTCTTCGAGGAGGAGTCCGTCCGGATCGGCCACCAGGGTGAGTCGGGCAACCTTCGGGGTGAATTCCTTCAGGATTTGATCGCGCCAGCTACTCATGGCCACCGCCCTCCACCCGAATCACAAGCAGCGGCACCATTTCGGGATAGGCATGGGCCTTCTGATCGAGCTGCTCCTGGAAACTCCGCTCCTCCTGCGAGAGGAGGTTCAGGCGATAGTTGCGGACCTGGGGCAGGCCAATCCGCTCGACGGTCTTGCGGCGCGCGGCAAAAGCGTAGTCTGCCTTCTCGCGCTCGCGTGCGATGCGGCCCCTATGCTCTTGCACGAGCGCTTCGTAGATAGCTTTTCCGTGTTCCTCCGCTGCGCTTTGCAGCTTTGCGAAAGCGGCTTGGGAGACCTCGGCGTCAAGGACCGACCGGACCTTTGGGCTTGCCGCGAGGAGCTGGTCCCACACGTGTCTGGCCGTCGGCATATAGACCATGCCGTTGTCGGCCAGGAAGAGAGGCATGATCCGCCTTCGGCGGGTCTCGGGTCCCGGGTCCAAGGTCACGGGTCCATCCCACCGGCTCGCAACCCGCGACTCGTGACTCACGACCGATATCTGCCACAAGGACCAGACGCCCTGAACTTCCTCGGAGAGACCTGGGATCGACACGATGGGGACCGGCTGGCCCGGCGCAAAACGCGGGAGCCGCATGGCCAGCCCGCGGACCTTCGGCTCTTCAAGAGTAAGATGCCGGGCGGCCGGAAGCCTCTCGGCTTCCTTGCCGGTGAAGACCACATTCTCATAGGTCTCGCCGTCGGGCCAGGTGAGGTTCCAGCTCTGGCTTCTTTTCTCGGCCTGGCCGCCATGCGCCGAAAGAAAGCTCACGGTCATGCGCTCGACCCAATGGGGCAAGGGGTGAGTCAGCAGCCGCCGAGCTTCGCCGGGCTCCAGGTCCTCGGTCGCGCCGAGCATGGATGCGGTCGTGCGCGCCTCGCGGGCCTGCTCCTGCAGGCGGGCAACCACGCTCTCTACGGATTCCTCCACCTTTTCGGGATTGAGGATCGCCTCGACATACATCTCGTCGAACATGCGGCCCGCCTGGGCCGAGTCGAGGACGTCGCCGGTCTTGTCGATGCCGAACTCCTCGAAGATGACGGCGAGCTTCTGCTCCAGGACCTCACGGACTCGATGCTCGACCGAGCCCTCGAAGACGAAGTTGACCGCGCGCACCGCATGGGCCTGGCCGATACGGTCCACCCGGCCGATCCGCTGTTCGAGACGCATCGGGTTCCAGGGGATGTCGTAATTGATCACCACGTGGCAGAACTGGAGGTTCAGGCCCTCCCCGCCGGCATCGGTGGAGACGAGAATACGGACATCCTTGGCGAATGCCTCCTGGACTCGCTTACGCTCTTCCATGTCCATGGAGCCGTTCAGACAGACGACCGAGAACCCGCGCTCGGTCAGGAACCGACGCAACATCTCCTGGGTGGGAACGAACTCGGTGAACACGAGCGCCTTGAGCTCCGGGTCGCTCTCCTCGGACTGGAGGCGGTAGAGCCAGTCGAGCAGCGCCTCGGCCTTGGCGTCCGGTCCGATCTGCTCGCAGCGGGCCGCGGCCTCCAACAGCAGCTTGACCTCGGCGCGCTCGTTCTTGAGCGCCTTGAGGCGGGTGTGGAGCAGCACATCGATTTGCTCCTGGCCGTCCAGGTCATAGAAGTCATCAGGACTGAGGACTGAGGACTGAGTGAAAGAATCCTCGTTGAACAATTGCATTTGACTCAGTCCTGAGTCCTCATGCCTCAGCACTGCAAGACGGCGCTCCAGCGTCGTCTTGATGGCGCTCGTGCTGGAGACCACCAGACGCTGCATCAGAATCATCAGAAATCCGATGTAGCTCCGCTTCTCCCGCATGGCCTGGTTGTAGCCTTCCCGCACATATTCGGTAACCGCCTCGTAGAGGTGCTGCTGATTGCGGTGCCGCTCTCCCCATGAGACCGGGCCAAGCTGCGTGCGCCGCGGTTTGAACAGGGGCTTTCCATCGGCATCGATGGCGCGGCGCTTCTCGGTGCGGATGACATGCGGCTGGACCCGCTCGCGGGTGACGCTGCTGACATCCGGAAACTCCTGGGCGTCGATCAGGGAAACCAGCCGATGAAAGGCATCGGTTTTGCCCTGGTGCGGGGTGGCCGAAAGCATCAGGAAATATGGCGCAGCCTCGGCCAGACCCTGGCCCAGTTTGAAGCGGGCCACCTGGTCGGTGCTGCCGCCGAGTCTGTGCGCTTCGTCCACGATCACCAGGTCCCAGCCGGCGGAGATCAGGTCCTCGAACCGTTCGCGGTTGTGCTCGCTCACCTGGGCCGCGCTCCAGCCGCGGCGCTTGTCCAGGGGCTTGACCGAATCCATGGGCACGACCACTTGGGGAAAGAGGGTCCACGGGTTGCGGGTCACGGGTTGCGAGTCTTCTTGACCCGAGACTCGGGACCCAGGACTCGCGACCGCCGAAATGCGGCTGAGCGTTTTGATGTCTTCCGGCAAGACAAGCTGGAAATGCTCGTTGAAGTGGGCCTGCATTTCGGCCACCCACTGGCTCACCAACCCTTTCGGGGCGATGACGAGCGTCCGCTTGACCAGCCCGCGAAGTTTGAGCTCCCGCATGATGAGCCCGGCCTCGATGGTCTTGCCCAGGCCGACCTCGTCCGCCAGGAGATAGCGCACGCGGTCGTTGGCGATGGCGCGGGATAGAGCACGAATCTGGTGCGGCAGCGGGATGACGGAGGACTCGATGGGAGCCAGCAGCACATGGCCCTCGGTGGCGCTGGTGGATCCTTCGAGCACCTCGGCCACCTTGGCTGCGGCGGCCACATAGGCAATGCGTCCGGCCTCGATCTCCGGCTGCTGGTCGGCACTCAGCGGCCGCAAGGCGGAGCGGGGCACGCGCACCACCGCGTCCTGGTTCGGCAACCAGACACGACACACCGTCTGCCCCCACAAGGTCTGTTCCTCGAGACACAAGCAGGCGCTGTTATGAATGGTGCTATATTGCCATGGGGAATCCATCAGGCCGTTACTCTCGCGAGTTCAAGCAGCTTTTGCTGGAAATATCCAAAACTTGGAGATTTATTGTTGGTTACATTCATGTGCGGAGTGATTTCTTCAGCCCACCGCGATTTCTCGGCGCCGATGGCTTGCCAACCTTTTGCCGAAAGTGCGGATGAGCCTCCGCTATAGACTGCATCTGCCAACCACTCCCAGGTGCCGCAAATGGAATCATTTACGTAGGCGTTCAGGACAGCCTCTTTGGCTTTCGGATAGGCAGATTTGACTGCTGGGATGTCGCCAAGAAACCAAGCTTCACCTTCTTCAATGGCGATGCAAAAACGGGTTTCTGGTTGGGGATTGCAGGCGTTCAGAATATTGAAAAGCTCTTTCCGAAACGCTTTAAAGCACTTGTCATCAAGATCGCAGACAAGGATGACGGCCGCCGGGTAATCTTTTTGCTTGGCGAAGGTATTGCCATAACCACGGAGAAGCTTTGGGAGCTGGTCAAGCAGGATGCGCTTGCTGGCATCTCCCCTGTTGCCGAGGTTTTTCGGGATGCGGCCTATGCCTTTATAGGCATGAACCTTGAATGTATGGCCATTGCCGATGATTTTGGGGACAAGGATATTGAGCGCTTTCTTGCCGGACTGGTCTTCAACGAGAATCTCAAAATGCATCCGATCACCTCCCGTCCAAATAATCGCTGTACCAAAGCCCGCCCAGCGGCAAGCCTTCGGCCACCATGTTCTTGACGATGGCATCGTCACTTGCCCTGCGTATGGTGGAAAAACCATCCTCACCTTTCTCAAGAATCCAAACTTCGTCGGGGTCGAGAGCGTCAACAAAATACGGCTGGTGAGTCGTAATGAAAACCTGCGAGCCGCCTTTCCTCCCCGTGGCATGCTCCCGGAACTCCCTGGCCAAGGATTCAAGCAGCTTGTGATACAAGCCGTTTTCCGGCTCTTCAATACACAAAAACGGCGGTGGGTTCGGGTCTTCCAGCAACAGCAAATAAGCGAAAACCTTTAAGGTGCCGTCGGACATCTGTTGAGCGTAAAAGGGGTCATGGAAACCTTTGTCGTTGAACCGGAGTAACAGTCTTCCATCATTGGTCTTTTCGGTATCTATCTTGTCAATTCCGGGAATCTTGTCGGCAATCCTTTGCAGAATACTCTGAAAACGTTTGGGGTGTTCGCGCTCCATGAACTGCACGACGTTGCCAAGGTTATCTCCGTGAATGTTGAGATGCTTCTGTGGGCCGGCCAGCGGCAGGCTTCGTGCCGCATCAGGCGTGAAATAGCTGAGGTACCAGCCTTCAATAAATCGCCGGAAAGCGGAAATTCTCGGATGCTGTTTCAAAGCGCCTAAAGTGGCAATGCCCAGCTTGCGGCGATCCTCCAGCTCTACAACTTCAGTCTCTCTTGACTCCTCTTTGGCCTCACCAGATTTCAGAGATGCCATCAGACCAAGCAGGTCGAAATCGCCCTTGGCCTCGTCAATCTGACGGCCTTCTTGCTCTCCCTTCCAGACAACACCTTTCCCGCTATCCAAAACCAAAAAAGAAAATGGCCAACCATATTTTTGACCTTTCCGGCGCTGTCTGAGACGTTCTTTCAGGACATATGGTCTTCCGGAAGAGTCAACGTCTATTAAAAGTTCGTAGGTGATGGGTCGGGCGTTTCCATCCTCCTTATAGTAGACCTCGAATTCGATCGGGCATCGCTGGCCTTGGGCCAATATTTTCGAAAACCCTCCGCGACCACGTGAATCGCAAGCCTCTTCGACGCCCGATTTCAGGCAATCCGCGAGAAAACCAAATGCATCGAACAGCGTACTTTTACCAACTCCATTTTTGCCAATGACGGCTGTCATCGGGGTGAGCGGTTCTTTCTTCTGTTGATTCCAAAGACGACCAAGCGTGACGTCCTTCAACACCCTGAAATTTTTTATTCGAAAACCTTCTATCTTTGCCATCATTCGCCTCCTTTTTTAGGGGTCAGGGGCGAGTTTGCTGATTAGTGCGTTGGTCATTTTGTTTATCTCCATTTGAAGAGACAGTAATTCTGTAAGTTGCCCAGGGTCGGTGTATTTCAACCTTTCGGCAATCAGTAGCTGTGTTTCTACCTCGGCCAAGGAACCTCGGGCCATCGAGAGAAAGTTTCTATACTCAGCCGTGGAATTTCTTGCATGGCCCTCGGCAATATTGGAAGGAACGGAAACGGCTGCCCGGCGAACCTGATTGGTCAATCCATAAAGCTCTTCCCTCGGAAAGCCCTTGGTGGCTTGATAAACCATCTCCACCAAATCCATCGCCTTCTGCCAGACGACCAAATCCTTATAACTCTTCACTTGCATACTCATGCCTTTCTCGCCCCTCGCCCCTAGTCCCTCGCCCCTTGACCAAGCCGAGTAACGGCCTGGTCGTACCACATGAGGAGCTTGGGGTCTTCCTGGAGGACGTTCTCGGGAACCTTGCGGGCCACGGTGATGATGGTGGCGTAGTCACGCTCCTGCCAGGCCTTCTTGAATCCGGCCCGCACCGCCTCGAGGCGGAACACCTTCAGGCGCCGCTGTGTGGATGTCCGGTAGTCCTCGAACTCCTTGAGCAGCGACCTCTCGCGCAGCTTCTCCAGGTCGCCCGCTTTGTTCGGGTCGGGCACGTACCAGCGGTCCTTGCCTTTGGCGCGCAGGCGTTCGTCATCCTTGGGCAGGTTCCGCAGCTCTTTGAAATTCGTGGAGAGGTAGCTGTGAATCTGGTTCGGCACCTCGCCCTTGCCGTCGTAGCGGAGGAAGTTCTGCTCCAGCAGTTCCGACAGCTCCAGCGGCTTCTCGTATTTCTGCCAGCCGCCAAGCTCTTTAATGAACAACGGATGGATGTCTTGAAATGTCTGCGGCTTGTCTTTGAGAAGTTGGCGGAGCCAGGAAATGGCTGATGACTCGTCTGAAACAAAGAGCGCCATTTGCTCCATGCCCCCTGAGGTCATCTTCTTCTTGTCATACTCAGCCACTTGGTCAGGGAGAAAATACATACCGTCACGATACGAGAATCGCTGGGACAACCCTTCCTGGAAGGCCGCGCTGTTCAGCGGCACCGGGTAACCTTTGCGGATGAAGTAAGCCACCATCTGGTCGTACAGGATGCGCGGATCGCGTTCCGCGACAGCGATCAGATGGGTAGCACTTGCCCCGCGTTTGACGACAGGTAGGTATTTGAGGTGGGTGCGGACAAAATCCCAGACACCTTCTTCGGTGGTCGCTTCCTTCTGGAAACGATCTTCAAATCCTCCGTTTGGCTTGTATGCGGAAATGACGAGGTCTTGTTTGACGTTTGTGGGATTTGTCATAGCCTTAACACCACCATGCTTTTTGTCCAAAACAGACACATTACCCACAATAAAACCTGCATCAGCAAGTGCGCTTTGTATGCTATTCCAAACTGAAGCGCGAGTATTTGAGAACTCGACTGTCATCCATCTTCCAGGCTTTAATGCTCTATAGGCCTCCTTGAAACACTTAACCATTAACTCGCGATAATCATTGATGGTCTTGTTCTGGCTCTTATTTTCTACAGCCTCTTCTTGGTTATTAGTAAGCACTGCAAGCCATGCCTCCCAGAGGAAACTCAGCTCTGAGTACATTATGTTAGCCCCGAACGGCGGATCAAAAAAAAGATAATCAAGGCTGTTGTCAGGAATACATAACAATTCAGTTGAACTGAATGTGCCAATGAGGTTTGTTTTTGTGTCCCAGCCAACATTGATTGTCTTATCTTTGAAAAGCTCTATTGCTGATTGCTCAACAATTTCGCTCGGGATATAAAATGTCCCGGTTAATGGCCCATTTACACGACCAGATAGATTGTGGGAATTTACAACATATCGGTTGCATTTAGTTAGATTTCTTGACAGAAACGATGTCGCGATCCACTTCATTTTTCTTGGCAAACGAGACCAGAAGGCTGAGAGACAAAGCAAATTACGCCTGCTGTAAAAATGATGGACATGAGTAATGCCAACTGCAAAAGGATCATTCGTCTTATCCCCTTGGGGAATAGAATAGGCAGGATACCAGTGTTTAGGTTCTGTTGAACTGATTTTGTTGAGCAAATCAAGATCGTATTGCGATGGCTTTTTCTTGTATCTTTTGCCCCCCACAAAGTAGCTGATTAATACAGGAACTTGCTGAGCCTGCTTTATAGTTTGGTTTAGAGCTGAATCAAAAAATGTCTCCCACGCTCGCTCCACCTTTGAGGCAATAGGTCTTCTGTGGCTTAAAGATATCTCTGAAGTCGTAGTTTGATTGGCAGGCGTTTTGCTAAGCCAGTGCCCACAATTTGGGCATTGAAAGTCGTCTAAGACTACACCTTCGCCAAGTTTTACTGCTACATCCCAAAAGACGAATTTTTCAGTGCACTCTGGACACAAAAAAACATCAGACCAGACAGTATAGTTAATTTTGCCCTTGGTCTTGCCATCGGTGTGGAGCGTCTCATACATCCAGCCGCATTCAGCCTCAACCTCCTTCAATATGCGTTTGGCTTCGCGTTCAAAACTGCGGACATCCACCGGCGTATTGTAGTTGTAAGCAATGAAGGTGGCCGCAGGAGATAGATCGTTAAGTACGGCGCGGCGTGAACCGAGCTTTGAAAACGGCTTCCAAACTGCCTTACCGTTCTCGTCTGTCTCCTGCTGAGAGATCGTCCCGTCTTTGTCGACTCGGTAGCCCAACGACTCGACCGTGGCCTTGTCGCCGCACAGTTGCGCCGCAACACCTGTCATCCCCGTTCCGCAGAACCCGTCGAAGACCACATCCCCCGGCTCCGTGTAGTGCAGGATGTACCGCATGATGGCCTTGTGCGGGACCTTGGTGTGGTAGGAGTGGGCGTTGTAGATCGGGTCGTTCTTCCCCTCGCTCACATCCGCGGCGAACGGTTCACGGCTGTATGGCTTGATCGGGTCATACGGCTTTCCATAATGCCGGATGAAATCCGCGATGAACGGGTTCGGGCAGGCGGTGTAATACGGCGGATCGGACAGCGCCAGGATATCCTCGTCCGAGCCGATGGGGAAGCCGACTTCGTCCTTGTAAAGGCCGAGGAGGTCGCGGGTCGCGGGTCCCGAGTCACGGGTCGAGGATGCGGCATGGGCGATGCGCTGGGCGAGATCGCGTATCTGTTCCTCCGTGCCCAGTGGCCAATGCTCAAGTGATTTCAACCGGGTATAGGTGTCCTCAATACTCACAAACGGGACAGCGAGTTTCTCCCCTAATTCCTGCAAACCGGCGCGCAGGAGGCCAAGGAAATGTTTCCGCCGCTCCTCGTCGTTCGGGAACGTAAGCCCCAAGCAGGTCACGGGTCCCGAGTCGCGGGTCGCGGGTCGGTCCGTGTCGAACATTGTTTGCTGCGTATGTGGTTGATTGCTTTTCGCCATTCTTCAACTCCGTTTCGGGCTTCTGTCGTTCTTGACTCGCGACTCGTGACTCGCCGACCCTCGACTGAGATATCGCATGAAGCCTCCGACGAGGTTTCCTGTTTCGGCTGCCTTCTTGTAAAGAGAATCGAATGTGGCTTGGTCGATCAGGCCGGCATCGAGCGCCACATACAGTTGTGCTTTCACTTCGCCAGCCGACCCTTTGGCGATGGATAGAAAACGTCTGAACTCGACATCGCCTCCGCGCTCGAAGCCCTCCGCGATGTTGGACATCACGGAGACAGCGGCGCGGCATATCTGGTCGCGAAGTCCAAAGTCGCGCGCGAACAGTCCCTCGTTGGAAATGGCATAGATTTCCCTTGCCAGTTCCCGCGCCTTCTTCCACGCTTCGATGTCTTCAAACTTCTCGATCTTCGCCATGTTCGCTCCGCTCAGGTCTCGGGTTCCGTGTCACAGGTCGCGGGTCGTTTTGACTCGTGACTCGCTGACCCGCGACCCACGACTGACTTGGTCACTCTCAGCCTCCTTCTATTCCTTTCAGCACCTTCCGCCCCCTCTCAGTCAGCCGATATTTCTGCTTCTTGCTTCTGGGCTTATCCGGAATTGTCATCTCCAAACAAGCCAAATCCATCAATCGTGAGAGTGCTTTTTTGAAGCTTCCCGTTCGGCTTTCGTATCCAAGCAGAGCAAGCAGATCCGGCGTGTTTTGTGGCGCATCGAGACAGGCGAGCAGGATTCTTTGTTCGACTTCGCTCATGGGCTCATGGGCCTCATCATGGGCCCCGTCATGGGCCTCATGGGCCCGACTCAGTCCCGACTTGGTCGCCTGCTTCGGAGCGGCATCACCCGTTACTTCACCTGTAACTTCACCAACCGATCCAAATTCGGGCACCTTGACAACAATTCGAAATACATCGCCTTCGATCATTTGAGGGTCGGCGCCGCCATACGCCTTGCCATACCGCATCATCTTGCGCATACCCGAGCCGAGTTCGTCGGCGCGGTGGATTTCCCGGAAGAAAGCTCCGATTACCGGATTTTTTGGAAAAGGCGTGAAATTGGCCGGGTCGAGAGCGGCGAATCCGTTGGGTTTATTGCTGTTTTCAGTGCGGACCTGGCCCCGTTCGATGATCAGCTTGGCGGGAAAGGCATTGGTATATTCCCGATGAATCAGGATATTGGAGGCAACTTCTCGGAAAATGGCATCCCGAAGACTTATCCGCTCCATGCCTTCGAGGAAAAAGGGATCGGGCAGATGCTTCTGCACAAAGGCGATGATCCGTTCGTAGCTTTCAATCAGGTTGGTTCTGACCAGATCCCGGTCATCATAGCGATCCAGGTTGACCTTTCGCAAAATGAGATCGGTTCGGTGATGGGGTACTGCTGATAGAATAAGCTGGTCATTTCCAAGCAAAAGTATGCCTGCCAGCGTGATGCCGCTTTTGCCGGTTTCCGGATCGGTCTGGTGGAGTTGGGCACTTTTCAACAGGCCCATGTCGTCCACACCGAGCCAGGGATGATCATCCCGCCAGACTCCAGCCAGCCGGCGGCATTTGTCGATGAGATCAGAACGTAAATCGTCCAGCTTGGCAAAAGGATAGATTTTGTTCTCTGAGTAAGTGGCCTGTTTTCGTTGATAAAGGTCAGCCACCTGACGCGTATGATCCGTAATGTCAAAATCTCCGTCCTCATTGCGGTCATAAATGCGCCCGTTGCATCTGTGGACCTGTGAGCTCTCCGGGACATACACGCGAAGTACCGGTTTCCCTTCAATAGTCACCTCATTTAGCGAAATGTAGGCAGGAGGGTGGATTTTCTGCGGGTTGTTGACGGTGGTGACAAAGTCTTTCTTTATTTGTGAAACGGCATCCGGTTCAATGCCTTGTATCTCTCCGGAATTCGTGACCCCCAATAAAATCGTACCGCCATGTCGGTTCAAAAAGGCGCACACCGTCTCATAGACATCCCGATTGAGCTGGTTGCGGCAGGTCTTGAATTCAAGATCGATGCTTTCGCCCTTGCGAATCAGTTGTATCAATTGGCGTTCGCTGGCGTTCATTCGCGGTTCCTATTCCAACACGATCCGGACCTTGGCGGGCTCCTTGCCCTTGGTCAGGCCGTCCAGGTATTCCTCAAACCGCTTCCGCATCTCCGCCGGGGTGGCCGGGGAGCCGCCCGAGAGCAGGGCGTCGCGAAGGTCCGCGATCTTGACCGAAACCTTGGTGAGCCCGGAGAGCACCTCCTGCAGTGCGTGGATGAAGTCCTGGTCGAGGTCGTCCGGCAGGGTCCGCTTCTTGATGAAGCCGTCCACCAGCTTGCGCGCCTCGGGCTTGAGCAGGCTCAGGTTCCCCTTGGTGGTCGGGTCTTCGAGATTGGAGATCAACGCCGCAGTCCATTCAGCCAACATCTTGTCCAATTGTTCATCGAGCTGTTGAAGCACCGCGGCGGCGTTGATCAGGACTGAGGACTGAGTGCTGAGGACTGAGTCGGACCCATTCCTCAGTCCTCGTTGCTCAGTCCTGGCTTCCGCCGCAGGCCGAAAGCCGCAGTGCGGGCAGACCGGCGATGCTTCCAGTTCCTGCTCGGTGAGCGCAAAGCAGCTCTTCAGGCCAGCCAAGCGGTTCTGGAAGTCCGATAGGTGCTGGCGGGGCATCAGGTCGATGGTGGAGAGCTTCTGCAGGTCCCTGAGCCGTTCGTCGCCCATGAGTTGGGCTTTGCGCTTGTCCTCGTTCACGCCAAGACGCGCTTTCGCGTGCATGGAGAGGTAAGCCAGCAGGTAAGCCTTCTTGAGGTCGCCGAGCTTGCGCTGCAATTCGGGTCGCGGGTCGCGGGTCGCGCGTTCCGAGTCTTTTTGACCCGAGACCCGTGACCCGTGACTCATAACCGCCGTGAGGACTTCCGTCCGAACGGCCTTCATCTTGTCGATCCACTCATGGCCGGTGGGCAGGACAGCCTCGGCGGTCGAGAGGTACGAGGCCGTGGCCCCGAGGTCCGCCACCAGTTCCTCAAGCGATTTGATCTCGGCAAGGGAACTGAGACCGCTCCGATGAGCGGTCACTTCCGAGGCGTCATAGCGAAAGTTCTTGAGCTTGCCGGTCGAATTGAACGCCTGAAGGCTTTCAAGAAAGCCTTTCAGTCGTTCCAGTGATGAGTGATGAGTGCTGAGGACTGAGTCATCCAGCAGGCGCTGACCCCAGAAGTGCAGGCCGTCACGGAGTGCCTGCTGGGTCCGGACAATGTCTTCGACATACTTGGCGACTTTAGTTTGCAGCTCCTGAACCGACTCGTCCTTGCCCTGGGTGACCAGTTGCGCCATGCCCGGCGTGAGTCCAAGCAGTTCGAAGAGCGCCTTGAGCGCCGGAAGATTCCAGTCCTTGGGCCGCTCGATGTGCTTGAACTGGGCCAGCTCGTCGATGCCGGTTCCGGCCAATTGCGCCAGGCCCGTGGCATCGAACTTCTTGCCCGGAATGGAGAGGACCACCTCGCCGGCATAGACCAGCGCGGCCAGCACCACCACGGCCCACTCGGGTTCGAGGCGCAGCGTCTGCGGCGCGAGGTATTCCACGCCGAGGACGTCCTGGATCAGCTCGGAGCGGTTGACCACCTGTCCGTGGCCCTTCTTCTTGGCGACGCCGAGAATGTGTTTGGCGTACTTGGACCGGCAGGGATCGAGCCGCTCGCCGTCGAGAAGCTCCAGCGCATCGAGCACCGCAGTGGCCTGCTTGGTGCGGTTCTGTCCGGCGATGGCGCGCAGGGCGTCCTGCGCGGCCTGGGCCCGGTTCGCTCCGGTAATGAGCACCGAGAAGAACGGGTATTCGGGAGCCTGATCCTGGAATCTTGCTCCGAGGCAGATGCCCGCGATGGTGTTCACCAGGTCGCGGAAGTTGATGCGATCAACGGAGCCGATGCCGGAAAGCTCCCGGATGGACTTACCCTTGGCCCATTCGGTCAGGGACTTGGCACGCCCCTGGTAGGTGACCTCAAAGGCCGTGGTCATGTTCTTCTGAAGCCACTGCACGAGGTCGCGGAGAAAGTTCGACGCCTTGGATTCATAGGTGGACTTGGCGTGGCCCGAAGCGGTGGATGCAAGGTCCAGGGCTGCGGCGTAGCTTCGAAGCGCGGTGCGAAATTCCTCATCAGTGTTCGTCAGGCGCAGGAACAGTTCCTCGGGTTTCTTCTCGTCCTTGAAATGCGGCGCGTCAAAGGGCTGGATGAAATAGAGGTAGAAGTCTCGCGGCGGCACGGCAGTAGATCGCTCGTTGGGCGCGCCGAAGAAAAGGTATCCCTGGCGCGCGGCCTTGCGCTCCAGCCATTCGAGTTCGTGCTGCCAGATCTTGTAGCCGGTGACGTAGGTCTGGTCGGTGCACTCCATGACCCGCCGGAGCGCCTCGTAGTAGTAGCGGTCGAGCTGCGAGGAATCGAGGCTCTCGGCCCGCTTCTCGATCAGCGCGTCGAAATCGTCGGTCTTCTTGAGGTCCAGGTAATACTGGCGGTTGTCCGGGTTGGACGAAATGAACTGCCCGCTGACCGTCTTGTGGATTTCCCGCAGGACGGTCTCCACCTGGGAGAGGAGGTCATCGGCCGGATCGCCGCCCAGTTCCTCGATGCCCGGCTGAAAGAGACACAACCCGTCGCGCAGTTCCTCCGCCGTCGCGCCCAGGGTGGCGTAGATGTCGCCCGTCGTGAGCCGGTGAACCGACAGCGCGTGGATGAGCTGGATCGCCATGGGTTTGTATGCCGGGCGGGTGAAGGCCTGCTGGATGCGCGACTCGAGCACCATGCTGCAATCGATGACTGCCTTGATGTCCGGAACGGCGCGGAAGGACGGGTTCTCGCGCAGGGTGGTCCAGTAGCCGTCATAGGCGATGACTCCGGGCCGGTCGTCGGGCACGTTCTGGTCGAGGATCTTCTTCATGGCCAGGGACAGGGTCTTGAGCACCTCGCGCTTTTCCACCGCGGTGACCCGCTCGAAAGTGTCGATGTAGTCCGGATGCACGGGGAAGAGGCGCACGAACTCGTCCATGCGCTCGTTCATGCGGCCATAGAACTTGGCGAAGGGTGTCAGGTACTCCCGGATTCTCACCTGCTGGTCGGCGGTCTTCTTGAGCAGACGCTCGGCCACCACGAACTTGACGTCCTTGCGGGCGATGAGGATTTGCTCGAAGCGGTCCTTCACCCGGCGGATGCTGTCGGCCACAAAGGAAAAACGAGGGCTGTCGAAAATGGCTTCCTGGACACCGGCGATGAAGCGGAACCGCAGGTCCTTGCAGACCTCGCCGATCTCACGCAGAAAGTTGAGGTCGAGAATGAGTTCCTGATCCTTGCGGGTGCGCAGGTAGTCGAGCAGTTCGTCCACCACCAGGAGCAGACCGTGGTCGGGATGCTCCTGGTGAAAGGCGGTCATCATCTCTTCGAAGGAGCGCTTGTTGTTGGAAACCTTATCCGCGGGCGGGAAGGAATAAGACACGCCCATTGCGGCCAGGTGCTCCTCCAGTTCGGCCACGAGGATGTCGCGCAGGGACATGGTGGTCGCGCCGATCTCGGTCCGGACTACCTTGAACCGTCCGCTGATCTTGCCCGCAGCGCTGGCCACGCTCTTGTCGTTCAGATGCGTTGCGAGATCGCCGTTTTCAGCCAGGGCGGAGATCACGGACATGAGGTGCGATTTACCGGTGCCATAGTTGCCCACGACCAGCAGCCCCTTGTTGTCCATGGGCTGGTCGAACTGAAGCTGAGGAACGACCAGGCTGACCAGCTTCTCGGCCATCTCAGAGGAGATGACATAGGTCTGGACAAGCTGCCGGGCAGCAGCGGCCTCGTCGGCGTCCCGTAGCTGGACCACGGACTCGATAGGCTCGAATTGGATCAGCTCTCCGTATTTCATCGCGTCTGCCCTCCTGCGTCTTCGTTCCTTGTCTTCATGCAACGGCCTCCGGGTTCACTACCAGGAAATCTCGTAAGGGATATCGTTTGTATTCGGGGTGGTCCGGCGTTGCATAGACCATGTGCTCTCCGTCGATGGAGCCGCTCCAGGCCGCGACCACCGTCTTGTTTCGGGAGAGCCCCTGCAGGAGCCGCAACGGGTCCTGCTTGAGCGAGACATCGAAGAGGACCTCGACATTGTCCAGAAGAACCACATCGGCTGCGGATGCGCCCACGATCTCCGCGAGGAGGCGGGGCAACTGCAAGGCCCGCTGGCGTTCGGTGAGGTCGAGCATGCGCCGGGAAAGTTCGAGATTGACGTTGACCAGAGGAGCCGCCGTGCGTTCATGAACATCCTGGAGCGCGGCGGTCTTGCCCGAACCGTCCGGGGCCACCAGCATGACAAGCCGGTAGTACAGCTCGGCAGCCTGGCCAATTCTCTTTATGACTCTATCGGCCAGTGGCTCCGCCATTAGCGATCTCCTTTTGATCCAGGCTCGTTATCGCCGGCTCCGCCAGACTTCACCCACTCGTCCACTTCTTTCTTGTTGAACTTCCAAAGCCGACCGATCTTGTGGCCCGGCATCTGCCGTTCACTGATCCACCTGTAGACCGTATCCCGCTTAATGCCGAGATGGTCAGCAATCTCATCTACTGAGAGCCATCGGTCTTCCATCATTCGACTCCAGTCACGTTTGGCCTCATTGGTTGCCTCGCAGCGGCCTCTTTCTCTTGGTTGATCGGTGTACCACGTTCCAGCCTTCGGCGTTTATGTCCCAATAAACCAGGACAAACAGGGTTACAATATATCAGTCTGAGGTCCATTGTCAAGCGGTTTGTCCGGTTATTTTCGGTATTTGACCGAGTGTAACCGAGTCAAGGCTTCCGGGGCCAGCGGGACCCACCGCTGTGCGCAGACCGGCCATGGCATAGGGCTGGTTGGGAACGTCCGGGTTCCAGTAGAGGATGCGCAGCCGGTCAGCGGCCTCCAGCGCACAGACTAGGTGATAGCCGTTGGCCGCGATACCGGTGACTTTTTTCTCCGTGTCCCAGGTGAGCCCGTCGTCGGAGAAGGCGCAGCTCATGCCCGCGCCGTCGCCGTAATAGGCGATGAAGTTCCGGGCCCGGGTTCCGTCGTGGAAACCGCCCGGAGTCCGGAGGACGCGGACGTAGTAAGCACGAGCGGCCGCCAGAGGCAGAACGTGCAGGTAGCGGTGGTCGAACACCACCGGCGGCAGACCCTCGGGCGGTTCCGCGCCGTTGGGGACCAGCAGCAGGCCGAGGTCAACGGCGCGCAGCAGGTCCGTGGTCATCGCCTGAACGACGGAGTTCTTTCCGGGGCCGAGCGTACCCGTAAGCCCGGGCAATTCCAGAATCGTATCGGTGTCGCTCTCGATGGTGATGCTCATAATCGGGTCCTCCCGGCCTGCGCCGCAAGCGCCGCGGCGAACAGGTCTTCATGCAGGTATCCGGCGTCCATCAGTTCCCGGTTGATCCGCCCGGCTTCGATCTCCCCTCCGGAATGGACGAATACTCGTCCAGGTTCAGATCGCTGAACTGCACCCCGGTGATGGGCTGGAAGCGAACCTCGCCGGTGGACTGGAAGTCATAGCCGTAGATTCTCATGGTGAGATCGGAGCCGTTGAGCGGCGTCCATGTCTCGGCGTTGGAGCTTTCCAGCAGTACACCGGCCACATAGGTCTGCCGGGTGATGACGCCGTTCTGCCCCGGTTGCCCCAGGGTAGCGATGCGCACGCGGTAGTTGGTGCTGTTGGTGAGCAGCACGACCGCGTAGCTGGTGTCCGCCTGGGCATAGAAGGGATCGGCGAAGACGATCTTGGTCTCGGCGTTCAGGTTGACCTCGCCCGGGGCCACGACCTTTTCGGCCAGCACGACCTCGTTCGGCAGTCCGGTTGTGACTCCGCGGATCTGCACCGTCACGGGCACCGTCGCGTCTTTTTGGGTGAACCAGACGCCCACGGCGGAGATGATGCGGTTTGATGTGCCATTTGATCCTGTTCCCCAGATAATCAAAAAATATCGGTAGATATCGCTGTATATAATGTTTTCTCACGCAAGCCTGACCGGGATATGTCAGAGACAGCCAAAGTACGCTATGAAAATGCCATAGCTTTACTCAGACGCATTGCGGATGGCACGGTCACTATCGGCCTGCTGCAGCAGCCAGCTCCCTGCTGCGGACCATCGTCCAGCCAAGCTGGATGTTTGCTCCGTACTCCTGCCCGTCTCATGGCATGAAGCCAGAAAATCTGACGTTGATCTTCCAGGAGGCGGTCGGCTACATCGAAAACTTCGATGAAGCCCTGCTGGATCTGTGTGATGCCATTGGAAAAGGGTTAGCCATGTCGGAGATCATGTATGACTATTCCGAGGGGCAGGTCTGGATCAAGGAGCTGAAAAGCATCGAGCAGCGCAGATTCACCTTTGCCGATTCGGAGAACATGGGTATGGTGCTCGATTATCCGCGGCTTCTCACCGAAAATGATCCTTTCCGGGGAGATGAGGCTGGGCAAATATAAATCGGGAACAAGCGAGAACGATATTGCGACCTTAAAACAAGCCGTATTGGCCCTTGGCGTCGATGCGGCTGCGGTTATCTCTGACAGTACCACTATTGCACTGGTCGAAAGAAAAGGCTCTGGCAGCGGTGACTATGAAAAGCTGGCCGAATACTGCGACCGGCAGTACTCCAAAGGAGTACTCGGCCAGGTACTGACTACCGAGCCAGGGAAAACCGGCTCCCTGGCCCTGGGCCAGGTTCAGAACGAGGTCAGGCACGATCTTCTGAAATTCGATGCCAAAGCCCTGGCCAGAGCGATTAAGTTCCAGATTCCGGCCCCGATGGTATACTTCAACTTTGGTCCAGATGCTCCGGTCCCTGATTTTATCTTCCAGGTCGAAGCTGCCGAAAACCTGGAGAAGGTGGCCAGAGTCTATTCTATATTGCATAAAGACATAGGGCTGCCGATGTCTCAAGCCCATATCTATGACAGATTCGGGGTTCCGGTACCCGAAGAGGGAGCCAGGCTGCTTCCGTCACCCCAGCCGCCACAGGGGCTCCCTGCCGCAGGTCCGGCAGGGGCAGCCCATGCCCTGCCCTTCCCGGCCTCCCTTGCAAAAGTGATCAGTGATCAGTGGCCAGTGATCAGTGGAAAACAGGGGAATGCAGGGGTTATATCCCCGCCCCTATGCAGGATAAGCTGGACAGCCTGACTGCCCTGATGGAGGACGGCTGGAAGGAAATTATGGCCCCGCTCATCGATCCCATCATGAAGATGGCGGCTGCAGCTCACTCTGCGGAAGAATTCAAGGAAATGCTCACCAGTGCCTTTTCGGATATGGACCCTTCCGTTCTCCAGGGAGTGCTGACCAGGGGTATGTTTATCGCCGAGATGCTTGGGCTGATGGAGGATGCCAATGGCTGAGCCTGCCCCTGCCATCAATTTTGCCTTTCGCCTGCCTCCAGAGGAGGCGATAAAGTATTTTGGGCAGAAAGGGGATCGGACTACCTGGCACTGGTGGAAAACTTTGGCCAATGCGGACGCTCTCCACCAGGCTGAAATCCTCTCGTCAGGTTATGGGTATTCAGACTGGGTCAGTAAATTCCGGGCTCTTATAAAAAACCTGGGACTTGATGAGACATGCATCCTGGATGATCTTGCAAGAATCGTCAAAAATCATCCAATATATGATTACCTGGAGCCGGTTATTCAGCTTTTGCCTGATAAATCGGGCGGGAATAAAGAAACGATCAGGAGGACGCTTTTTCACTTAGGGGGATAGCGCCTTTGATGGGATCGAAAACAAAAGGATTTTCAATGAATTTTAAAGCGCTTGATTTTAAATCCTTATCGCTGATAGCAAGAGCGTACTGCCTGGCGATATCCGTATCTCTTCGCAGAGAATACAGACAGGCAATGGCATGGGCGTTAAAATCACGGGCTCTTTCGCCTGTAGCTATGGGCTGGCCCTCAACAGGCAGTAGATCGCCCCATAGATCTACACTCTCATCTTTGGTTGGATTATGTGCCCAGAAATCAAAATTCAACATACGATCACCTCATCATGATTTTATGAGGTTTCAGCTTCCATGTCAAACGATTTGGTAAAAATCGAGATCGATGACCGCCAGGTCAAGGAGATGCTGGCCAGGCTCAAAGCCAAACTTGACGATCTCGAGCCGGTCATGCGCCGCATTGCCCAATATAAGGAAAATGAGAAGTTACTCTCAGGAACTTTGAAAATGTCCAGCAGGCCGCGAAAATCCCCTATCCACTTCACCCTTATCCTATCTTCCTGCCAGATACTTTTGAAAGATAAACCGGGCATCGGAAGAGGTACATTCCTTGTCCATATCAACATCACAGCATATTTCAGAGCAGGGTCCGCAGTATGTTGTCGGACAGACATTCGAGGACTTCTCATAAAGAGCAAGAGCATCCTGTGGAGTTATCTGCCCATCCCCATTAACGTCGGCAGTGCATGACGAGGATGAGGAAGCGATAAGGCAGCCATTGGTTATTCCCCATCCCGCCATATCATCTTCCAGATTCTCCAGACACAGACTGCATTCTCCTGCCGTATGCCCAATGGGGGAAAACTGAAGAGTAACCAGTGTCCCTGTATAACCTGGGGGAATTATTCTCCCTCGACTGGAGCTATAATTATTTCCCCAACAGTGGATCTGTCCGGGCTTGATCTCCTGACAGAAAACAAGGTCAGAGCCTTTGAAAAATTGTCCCGGCTCAAACCCCAGATACGAGGTCAGAGAAGAATTATACAGAATATCATACCCAAAGGAATTCACCTCCTGGGGCGCGTTCTGGATGCGGATATCGATCGGGCCGCTCCCCCGGCTGATGTCCAATGCACCTGAGTCATCCCTGGAACAGTCGCAGCCGGTTTCCTTTATCCCCTGGATACAGACTTTATCCAGGCAGAACTGGGCGCCATCCATCCCCTGGTAGCGAAAGGCCAACCGAATAGGAATATTGTCAACTTCCTGCGGCAGGCGGTACCGGGTTGGTATCCATGTCCAGCTTTCATCGTCATAATCCAGGTTATCTTCCATGATATTCCCGGTGATCAGGATATCATCACCTACTCCTCCATCCCATTCTCCCCGCACTGCCCAGAGACTGACCCGGTAATGATCCTGAGACACCCCCCAGTAATAGGAGCCCATAAAGGCAAAAGCCACGGATAGGTCTTCTCCCTGAATCTTCCAGCTCATCAGTGTTTCATCCTGGGAGCGCAGGCCGGGATCGAATTCAACAGTGGCCGCCTGCAAACCCTCATAGACAGGATTATTGGAAATTTTCCAACTGTAATTGGCGTTTCTGACCTTCCTTTCCCATCCTTGAGCGAAATTTCCGCCTTTCGTTTCGAATCCCTCTTCCCTATCGCAATCCCAGGCTATGGGTGTGGAGTAATAGATCATGCTGTCCTCGATTCCGCATTCGTTTTTTCCCATCCTGATTCGAAACCATCCTGAATCTCCCCATTCCCGGCCCCAACTGTTTTTGCAGATCCAGCAGTGATCCTTGTCATCCCAGCCGGTCACGACCACGGCATGGTCCCCGATGATATATCCCTGTACGTGCTCATAAGCGCCGCGGGAATAATACATAAAGTCATCGTACACGGTCATGGCCACCAGAAGCGGCCCTTTCATCAGTTTCTGCTTGATCAGACCCGGATCAACAACCTGGGGAAAACCGCTGACCCAGTTCCAGTCAGGGATTTTCTCTATCTGACTCTCCCAATTCGGACACCGCAGCTCACAGGTCACATCCTGAGCCCTGTAGGGGAAGCATTCCTCCCGCGGCACCCCCGTGGTTTTTAAAAACGCTGCACTGCTGTCCATAAACCATCCACCGCAGCCGCCCTCACTGCAGGAGACCATAAACTGCTCTGAAAAGTCCAGGTTCAGATCAGGATTCCCCAAACCGATTTTTATCATCGTCTCCATCACGGCAATGGAGGCGTGAGCCCAACAGGAGCCGCACGATCCCTGGTTTTTGATGGAAGTGGTCCAGTTAATCTGATCCTTGCTTCGCCAGTCGAAAAAGGGAGGCAAGTCTAAAATCGGCTGCTCAGCCGAAGAAGGTATCTCCGAAGAAGATACCTCTGAAGATTCGCTCCCTCCTATTTCCCCCAGATAAGGCTTTTCTCCCGGAAAGCTCTTGGCCTTCAGATATCCTGCTCCGGGTCTGACCGGTTTTGGGGAGTTTTCATTCTGCCCGTTTCTGGTTGTTCGTCTCTTTTTTATCAATCCACACAGATCCCGCTTCTGCTCCAGAGAGAGTTTTGACTTTGACGTCTCCCTGGCTATCCAGCGTTTTTTCTTGCTTTCAATGATTTTATTCAGGGTCTGCACATTCAGCTCTTCTGACCTGGCCACGCCGCTCATGGCCAGAATCAGGAGAGTGAGCATCCCCATCATGAGAGATGTGGAAAATGATCTTTTCATAGCTTCTCACCCAATTCCTCTGATCTCGATGAAACGGTTAAATGCTCTTTAACAAAAAACCACCGCTTACAGCTTCCTGATGAGCTCACGATCAGTTCTGACGACACTGCCCAGTTGCGAATAAAATTCCCATTTCTGGTTTATTTCCTGACCGCAGAGGTCAATCCCTCCTGCAGGTAAACCGACCATCCCCGGCTTTCCAGCCCTTCAGATCGTCCACCGGGTTTTGCAGGCTCAAAGTGGTATTACGACAGTTGATCTTTCGAAAGTACAAGTTGACAATTTCCCCGCTCTGCCCGGCGGAAATTTTTCCCGCGCTGCCCGTGAAGCCTCCACACCTTACTACGCCAGGCTCCGCTTGAAGGCAGTCGAAAAATTTATACTTCTCTACTGCCTTTCCCCGCTCATACCGCGTGTATTCAAGAATCTGATGGTCATAATGCACCTCAAATCCGAAAGATTGCATGGCATTCGGTGCGTTTTTCACTGAAACGGTGAACATCACGCTCTCTTTCTGATTCCCTTTCTGGTTATTGATAATCAGATTCTGACAATGCCCAATCCTCCCAGCAGAGGTCAACCAGACCACCAAAAAAGCAACAAATGCCATAGCCTGCTTTGGTGAAACCCTATCGGTATAAGTCATATGTATGGCCTCCCGGTTATGATGAAGTTGTACTTCTTTTTATGCTCAAACCATTTTGGATTTTATCGGAAGTTTTAGAGGATTGAGATTACTAATTACTAAATTTTGGTGTAATTCTTAAACATAAAATGGCAGAATTATTGGAATAATGAGGAGATGATGAGGGGCCAGTTGTAAGGTGATGGGGAGAAGAAGAGAGGGATAAGTGAGAACCTATTGGATTTTTTTAACGTAGATGACCTTATCGTCGCCGGAAGCGTAAAAATCCTTCAGAATCGCCTCTTCCTGATATCCGCAATGCTGGTAAAAGATACGCGTCGGCTCATATATCTGCCGGGAGGATGTTTCGACATAGATACGCTCCCCTTTCAGGCTGCCTATCATCTGCTCGCTTCTGGCTAAGAGTCTTTTCCCCAGTCCCAGGCCGCGAAAGTCATTGTGAACGGCAATCCAGAAAATATCGTAGCTGGCTACAGTGCAGGCAATAGGACCAAAGCAGGAATAGCCCAGCACCCTTTGGCCCTGCTCGGCAAAGAGAAAATAATACCCGCTGCGGATTCCTTTTGCCAGCCGCTCATCCACAAGCTCAACGGCAACATCAATCTCATCGGGGAAAAAGAACCCGGAAGATTCGATTATCCTGCGGACATTTTCCCGGTCTCCTGGCTCGACGGTATCACGATAGGTGATGGTGCTAAAGTCCATGAATATTCATTTCTCCTTCAGGTTGCGTAATAGTCTTTCCTTTACTCCGAGCAGCGTCAGTCCAACGACTTCTCCTGTTTCTTCTCTATATCTCAGGATAGCTCCCTCTCCGATATCAACTCCAAGTGCTTTGCATGGTTCGCCAATGGAAATATAGAGGACATCAGCCTCTTCATCATATTCCCAACTGAGGTTTTCTTTTTTCTCCGGTATCCTTATTGCCTTCATATCCCCCCAGCTCCGGCTGCCACGATGATCCTGTGGACAAGCTGCTCGTAGCTCAAGCCTGCCTGGCTGGCTGCGGCTGCAAATCCGCTGTCCGGAGAGATACAGGGGTTGGCGTTGACCTCAAGGACCCAGGGATTGCCGTCATGGTCTACTCTGAAGTCAACTCTGGCATAGCCGCGCAGATCGAAGATATCCCAGCACTTTCCGGCTATTTCCACAAGCCTCTCAAGGAGTGGGCCATCTTCATCGGGAAAGTCGAAACAGCGGGGTGTATGCTGATATTCGAATGACTCTTCTTCCCACTTGGCCCGATAATCTACGATCTTCAATTTTCCATCGGGAAATTGTTCAAAGCGTATTTCAGCCGGAGGAAGCACCCGGAGGCCGCTATCGCCCCCCCTGCCTGCCAGGAGGGACAGGTTAAATTCCCGGCCATCGATATAGCCTTCAGCAAAGCAATCCCCTCCGCAGCGCTCCCTGAAACGCTCCATCTCCTGACGAAGATGATGAAGACGTCCTTCGGTAAGCGTTATCACCGAGCTCTCGCTCATTCCTATGGATGCATGCTCCCAGACGGATTTGATAATACAGGAGGCATTAGCCGGTATCATGGCGGGCTCTTCCCGGCTGCTTTCCCTCGTTATCCAGGGGGGGGTGGGAATACCCGATGCCTTGAGTATCTTTTTGGCCAGAAGCTTGTTCGAGGTTAAAAAAAGGGCTTCGGTGCCCGATCCGGTATAGGGCAGCCGCAGGTGATCCAGGATGGAGGGAGCAAGGTGGATAAGCTGACCACGGCCATCCACGGTTTCCACCAGGTTGAAGACCACACCGGGCCGGGTTTTGTGCAGCGCATCTTTAGCCGCTTCGATATCGAGTGAGAAGGGGATGGCAACAGGCTCAAATCCCAGACTATCAAGGGCACGGGAAACCGCATCGACCTGGACGAGCAGATCAAGATCGTCCCTGGCTGCTCCCTGCGGTATCTGACTATGCAAAAGCGCTACTTTCACCCTCCTTTAGCTCCTTCAGGCAGAGAGAGGTTTTGGCATGGCTCCGGCCATTTCTGCACAGCAAGTGAGCAATGGAGCACTTTCGAGTCTTTTCATGGCCGATTGCATAATCCTCATTATCAGTTCCTGATACGTAATGCCAGCCAGCGTGCAGAGGATGCACAGATCCGAATGCTGCGGATGCAACCCGGCCAAGGGATTGACTTCAATGAAGCAGGGATGGCCATGAGAGTCAGCACGCAGGTCGATCCGGCCTCCATCTTTGCAGCCAAGGCCGCGCCATGCAGCCAAAGCCACCTCTATGGCTTCCCTGGCCGCAGCATCGTCCACCAGCCGGTAATCCACCACTTCTTCATACTTCGCCTTATTCAGATAGGAGTAGACCTCATGCTCGGCATTCTGTCTGAGGAGGACTTCCATACAGCCGACAGCCGCAGCCTCCTTGCCGGTGCCTACGATTCCGACCGTGAATTCCCGTCCGGGGAGAAAGGTCTCAATCAAAACCGGCTGCTGAAATTGGGTTAAAATCCTCCGGCAGACACGGTCAAGCTCGGCTTTGGTCTGAATCTTCGAATCCGCGGCTATTCCCTTTCCCGTTCCTTCGGCAATGGGTTTGGCAAACAGGGGGAAGGGAAGGTCCACCAGGGATAGGTCATCTATTGTCTCGACTATGGCAAAATCAGGAGTAGGAATGCAAAGATCCCGGATCACCCGCTTGGTCATGCCTTTATGAAGGGTCAGGGAAAGGACCAGCGGGTCGGAAAACGTATAGGGAATGCCATAGGTATCAAGCAGGGCGGGAACCAGTGCCTCCCGGCCAAATCCGTGCAGCCCTTCGGCGATATTGAAAACCATATCCCATCGCTCCCCTGCGGCCAGGCGTTTGACCAGGCTCTTTGCCTGTCCGATGCGATCCGTCGTATGTCCCAGACCCTGCAAAGCCTGCTCGATCGCTTCAATAGTGCTCAGACGATCAAACTCGGCGGTCTCTTCCGCTCCGTACCCTTCGGCCAGATAATCATCCCGAAGGTCATAGGTCATTCCGATTATCATTCTGTTTTTACCTTCCAGTTATTTATTTTTTAGCGGGTTATGAGCTCGCAATTATGGTCGGAGCTCATAACCCGCAACCAATCCGAATACATGCTGATAAAAACTTCTACTTCTCCCCTTCATCAGGTGCCGGGGCAGGTGGTTCGGCCTCTTTTTCGGACCCGCTTTCGGGCTGATCTTGCTGAGCATCGCTTTCAGCGCCAGCTTCTTCTGCGTGCTGGCCACGTTCACGCGTCTTCTCGATGGCCGCTTCACCTTCAGGCCCGTTGCCTTCCTCGTTATTCCCAGGGTTTCGCTCTTCTTCAGAGATCTCGTAATCAGAGCTGGAATCGTCAGGTTCATCCTGGTTCAATTCACTCTCAGTCACCTCAGACGGAGTGTTTTTGTCCTCGGCAGGCTGATCCTTCTCAGAGGAAACTTCCTGCTGGCCGGATTGATCGGCTTCTTCGTGCCCGGCAGGCTGCTCAGCGCCCTCATGCACAGGCTGGTCAGCATCCCCGCGCACGGATGGTTCCGCATCCCTGGCTGCTTCTGCTCCGGCAGCCTCCTCATCAATGGCTAAAGCACTATTACTGGAAAGGAACAGTAACGATCCAAAAGCCAGAACCGTGAGCATTATGATAAAAAATTTTTGCTTCATTCGTCTTTTCTCCCCATCATAACTGCCTTGTTGAACAATGAGGTGCTGGAATATCTGCTATTCGCAGTTTCCAGCAGGGTCCGGGTAATAATAAATATTGCCTTCATAGTTACGGAGCATCAGGTAATCTCCCTCCCGGCCAATTACATATTCCGGCACCAGGGGAATCTTGCCTCCGCTTCCGGGGGCATCAACCACGTAGTTTGGCACTGCATAGCCGGTGGTATATCCGCGTAAGCCCCTGATAATCTCCAGTCCCTTTTTCACTGAGGTACGAAAGTGACCGGATCCGGAAATAGGATCGCATTGATAAAGATAATAAGGCTTGACGCGCACCTTGAGCAAGCCGTGCACCAGGCGTTTCATGGTTTCCACATCATCATTGACTCCTGCCAGGAGAACCGTCTGACTGCCCAGAGGAATACCGGCATTGGCCAGCCGTTCACAAGCCTGACTCGTCTCGGGAGTAAGCTCGTCAGGGTGAGTAAAATGAATGCTCATCCACAGGGGATGATATCGCTTGAGCATACGGGTAAGAGCCGGAGTGATGCGCTGCGGCAAAACCACCGGTACCTTTGTTCCGATGCGCAGGAATTCTACATGAGGAATGCGCTGCAATCGTGAAAGCAGCCACTCTATCTTTTGGTCTGGAAGGGTGAGCGGGTCTCCACCGGACAACAGGACATCCCGGATGGCCGGAGTCGACTCAATATAGCGAATAGCCTGCTCCCACTGAGCCAGGTTAAAGCGGAATCCGCCATGATGACCTACCATACGCGAGCGGGTACAGTACCGGCAGTAGGTAGAACAGAAGCCGGTAACCAGAAACAGGACCCGGTCAGGATAGCGGTGGACCACTCCCGGAACAGGGCTATGAGCATCCTCTCCAAGCGGATCATTGGATTCACCCGGCGTGCATACGAATTCAGCGCTTGCCGGCACTACGGTGCGGCGCAAGGGCTGGTAAGGATCATCCTCATCGAGAAGGCTGGCGTAATAGGGCGTGATACCCAGGGGCAGCGCCCCTCCATGATGGTTGAGGGCCCTCCATTCATCTTCAGACAGCCGGATGATGCGGGCCAGTTCATCAATGCCCGTGATGCGGTTTCGCAGTTGCCAGTGCCAGTCGTTCCAATCAGCCTCGGTCGCTTCGGGGAAAAACCGCTTCCGGAAGGCATAAGAGCGCAGTGCTGCGGTCTGCGGTCTGCCTGATTCGTCATCAGGTAACCTGTCAGACACATAATTGGCTGTCTTTGGCACGATGAAAACTTTCGATGATGAGGCGGGTTGTTCTTTGATTAATGAGGTGGCGGGATGCTCGTTCAACTCACCTCCGGCAATACCGGCATAGCCGGTCATACTACCTGGAGGTTCCGTTTCTTCTTCACTGATCTTGATTGATTCAGTTTCCTTGCAGACACAAAGATTACTTTTCATTTAGTCGTCAATCTCCCTTTTACGATTTGATACCTGGTTGTCCATTGTTATGAGCCCCCTTACGTTAAAAGTAATCCTCTGGAGATGAAGGCCCTTCTCATCTCCAGCCATAAATCAGGTCCCAATTTTAGCAAAAAAAGCGCTAAAAGTGAAATGATAATTTTTACCCTTTTCTTGCATGATTAATCGTCAACAACTTCGTAACTCTTTATCAAAATAATCTTGCATCTATCCCCCTCATCCCTGATAGTCCCGGTAGCCCTCACGTTCCTGTGGATGAATTCCAGCAGTTCCTCTCCTTTGGAATTATTATCGACAAGGTATTCCTCCTCATCCGGGGTGGCAATAATAACAGCACTGATATTATCCTCTTCATCCCAATCTGCAGCGGTAACAATTCCCGTAATAGTGGCCTGCTGACCAGCCGTATTGTGCTTCATATATCCTGGTCTCCCTGATTACCCCTTCCTCACTTTTATTATAAGGTGATTGGACCTGCATGTTTCCTGAGATAGCCGGAGCTTTAGCAATAATTGTGCCGTCCATGTAATCAGTTGATATATAAAGTCTTGTCGAGCTACAGGCAATAAATATTCGGAACCCATAGTTCCGATAATTTTCTTCCGTCGGCAGATATTGGGAGCTTGTGCCCCATATGCATCAAAGCTCAGTGCACAGCGCGGTAAATCCGCGGTCAGCTATCGTCCACAGCGGCGGCAGCCGCTGTGGATTTGCGGTGGCACGACACCGCTTTCCCTGAAGGGCGTTATGCCAGGAGGAGCAAATAGTTACTTCAGATACAAGCAGGAACCAGCAGTTCAGATTGGCAGGGTATCGGAACTGTCAGTTCCGATACCCCATGGTCTGGAATTCAAAGGACTCCTGCCGGTAACCTAAAAGTGATAGCCGAGCAGTATGCCGTAGTGGAGGCCGCCAGCCTCACAGTCCTCATTGAATAAGGTAACTTCGGCATGGGAGTATTTCAATTCAACTCCAAGGTTGAAAATTTGATTTAATGTCCAATAAATCCCTCCCCCAAACCATATCCCCAGGCCGGAGTCGGAATCAGAGCTTTTCCATCTCACGACCACGTGATTTCTTGTTTCCCAAAATTCTCTTTCACGCTCAGCATCAATGATTGACAATCCGCCAGCAAGGAAGGGGTGAATACCGGAAGGTTGGTCCCATATCTTTTTCACTCCGATGTTCAATTCTGAAGTTTTCCCTTCAATGTCCCCGCTTGACCTCCAATAGGGATCGTAATCATAATAATACACCGTATCGTCATCACTCGAATGAGCATAACTCATGGTTATACTGACCGGCCAGGACAGTTCTTTGATATCTGCCTCTATCCCGAACTCAAATTGATTTTCGACCGGCTCCCAGTCATTGTCATCGAGCAGCTTCTGTCCGAAAAGAATGTTGATATTGCCGCTCATGCTGCTTCGGTGAACCGGAGTACTACTCCTTGCGGCAGGGGAAGTCTTTCGTATTCTGGCAGGAGCGGGCTTCTTTGCGGGTGCGGCGATGGAATTTGCCGGATAAAGGCAGAAGAAAGCTAATACGACACCATACAAGCTGATGCGTTGAGGTTTGGTAAGCATGAGGTACTCCTTTCTTACTTCTTGATTCCATGAGGAATATTTATACCTGCTAATCGATTTATCTTAATCGATTTCTCCGCTTTCCTAACCGTCTTTCGGGGGCATCCCTCCCCTGTCTTCATAACAGCAGCTTATAATAATCCTGCAATACCCCTCCCTATCTTTTCTTTTCCAACTCCTGTTTTCTTCGGTTCGCGATGACAAATATCATGGATAAATTTTTTTGATTGCGGGTGGCGGGCCTTTTGGCCCCGCCACCCGCGCCATCAGAAAAGGCGCTGGGGAGAGAGAAAGCCGAGGGGGAAAAATCGAGCGCCAGGCAGATATGCTTATCTGCCTGGCGCAAATCTCAACAAGACAGGAGAAGGAATTAAAAAATTCAAACCTCACAAGCAGAAAATTCCTTCATCAGTCTCCCTAAACTCTGCAATCCTTCAAAAACCGGAAAAACAAACTTGCAGCTCATGAAACCCTTATGGCGCCAATGCCCCCAGGCCGAGCAACAAAGCCGGAGTCAGCAGTGATTGCAGCGGAGGAGGAGGATTGAGGAGTGCGGCAAAGATCGGATAACTGGCCAGGGTCCCTCCCTGCAGAATCTCATAGGCAACGGCATAGGCCGGATAGGCATTGATAAAGGCATTGTTGGCTACCGGCACATTGTTGCTCAGCCAGCTTGTGGACGTAGGTGCCAGTGTGCTCCATCCGAGAATCAAAGAAAGATCGATCGGAAGGGGAAGGCCGGTAATAGGGTCTTTGAAATAATCCGGCGGCCAGGTATCGATCCCATAGAGAGGATCATAATAGGCCATACCCAGTGGTGTATTATACAGCAGCCAGGGATAGGTCTTGCGGGGATCCCAGGTCAGACCGGGTTGCACCGGAAGGACGGTGGATGGATTCAAGTTGCTGACGATCGGTGTGGCCAGCCCGGTCAATGGATTGACAGGGGACAGAGGTGGAGACCACAGAGGCCACAGGGTGTTATAGGGAGGAAGGTTTATCCAGGTCTTGACTGTCGCTGTCGGCAGAAGGACTGCCTGAGCTACCGGAGCAGAGAGCAGAGCAAGCCCTGCGAGTATGAGCAATCCTATGCCCAATAAACAAAGACGGCGCTTTTGTGAAAGCATGTACATATCTCCTTTTTGGTTGCGATTGTTGCGTATTAACTGAATTGATTAACCGGAAATAAAGTAAACTCCGTTCGCTCATATCATAAATTTGCATAGCCGCATTTTCCCTCTCCCTGCGGTTCGGGGATGAACAGCCCTCAATTCCCCCTTGTTTCAGAATGCTGGATAAAAATCCCCACCCTCCGCTATCCTCTGCCTGCTCCTCCCTGAATTTCCGAATTCAACCTGCGCCACCAGTCTATTTTTTGCTCCTTGCCGGTTCTTCCACTCCAGAAAGGTATGTTTTCAGGATCAGACAATGGCCGGAGAATCAATTTGCAGGGCAGGGATATATCCCGCCAAAGTCCAATACCTGGAAGAGAGATTTTTCATGCGCTCCTGTTACCGTAAATCCAACAGCCTTCCCTTGTTATCCCCGATCTTCTTCCCCAAGGGGAAAGAAGCTGGAGCTGTTTCTCTCCTGCCCGATTGAAAAGAAATATACTTATGGGGGAAAAAAGAACAGGGGAATTTTTCGTTCTCCCGATCTATTCATCCCTGAACATCGCAGGATGAGGGAAACGGGCTATTTCTTTTTCAGAGGAATATGAGCGAATCTCCAAAAAATTTTTCCTGAGAGCCTCACCTCCTTTGCATGACATTGATGGAGACAACATACGAGATTAACCTTAAGAACTCAGCTAATGGGAATGGCAGCAGCGATGGAACATGAGCCTGTACCGCGAGGAATTCACCATGAAAGGGAACATGCTTTTGGATTGATTATTTCTATGCCTGGTTGAAGTATTGATATTTTTGCTATATCCCTGGCCTACCTTTATTTGCTCTAACGCCTGCGCGTTGACGATAAAAGAGAGTATCAGCTTCGTGACAAGCCTGGCTACTCAACCTGCCTCCTTGCTCTCTCAGTACAGCAACATATATACCAACCCAAATGCAGGGTAAGAATATGAACCGGCCAAGGCTCAACCACTTGAAAGGACAAGCGATGGCTATGAGTAAAGAGACCGGTGCACGAGGGCGGGGAATCGGAATTTTTATGTATCGATACCATAGAATTTATGGACCCGCCCGCCAGGCTCTTCCCGACAGGCCGGATAAGCTCTGTGTTCAAGAGATATCAGATGGTTAGCGTAAAGGTTATCCTTCGTGCTGACCGAGAAACAGGCTGAATGTCTTATCTGGAAAGGAATAAATCATGAGCGAAATTGCAGTTATCATAACTGATATGTTCGAGGACAGTGAATATACCAGACCGGCAGAGGCTTTCCGGGAAGCGGGACACCATGTGGTACATATAGGATTGGAAAGTGGAATAATGGTTAAAGGCAAGTCCAGGGGGACCCCGGTTAAAATCGACCAGACAGTGAACGAGGCTTCGGTGGACAATTTCGATGCCCTTCTCATTCCGGGTGGGTATTCACCTGACCGGTTGAGAGCCAACGAGGATGCAGTTCGTTTCGTCGCTGAGTTTATGACCAGCCGCAAGCCTGTTTTTGCCATTTGCCATGGGCCGCAGCTCCTGATTACAGCCCAGGCATTGAGAGGAAGGAAAGTTACCGGCTGGAAATCCATTATCCAGGATATCAAAAATGCAGGAGCGGAGTTTATTAACCAGCCGGTAGTGGAGGACGGGAATCTGATCTCCAGTCGCGGGCCGGATGATATCCCCGCATTTATCGACGCCTCACTCAGAAAGCTCAGAGAGAGCGGGCGAAAGGCATAAGGCAAAGGTAACCCCTATTCTCTAGAGTAGGGGCTCCCCCCCTGTGGCCACCCAAGGGAAGGCACAGGGGGGGAGCCCCTCCAATGATGTTTCCTTAATCGCCCCCACTTTCACCCGGAGCCTTCATCATCAGCGGTGTTTGAGCCATTGACTTAAGGTATTGATAAGAGTATTATAAAACAGTCTGAAAAAGCCTGATGCCCGGAGTAAGGCCGGGGCGGGGTCTGGCAGCGTTGACCGTGCGGCCTGGGCCAATCGCGGGCAGCGGCATTTCGGATTATTTGTTATTTGGCAGTGAAAGAATAGCTTTATGTCCAACCAAAGCATATCGAGGGGAAGAGAAAGATGAAAAAAATCGGGGTAATTGGATGCGGGACTATCGGGGCTCAGATTTGTCTGGCCATTGACCAGGGGAAGATTGCCGCAGACCTTGTGGCTGTGGCCGATATGGATGAAGTAAAGGCCCAGCGGCTGGCCGATCAGCTCGCAAACCCTTGCGAGGTTCTCCTTATCCCGGAACTGGTCCGCCGGGTGGATCTGGTCGTGGAGGCAGCCAACCAGAACGTGGTCCCGTCACTCATGGAGATGGTCCTGGATCAGGGCAAAGAGGTACTGATCATGAGCGTGGGCGGGCTCCTGCCGCTCACCTGGATATGGGAGCGGATTCCGGATTCCGGGTGCCGTCTGTATATTCCATCGGGAGCAATCGCCGGCCTGGATGCTCTCAGAGCGGCCAATCTGGCAAAAATCGATTCAGTGACCCTGACCACGCGAAAACCTCCCCGGGGACTGAAAGGGGCCCCTCACTGTACGGAAAAGGGAATCAATCTGGATGCCCTGGACCGGGAAATGGTGATCTTCGAGGGGACGGCTCACGAGGCGGTCCGGGCATTTCCTCAAAATATCAATGTAGCCGCAAC
Organism: bacterium; assembly: GCA_040755755.1. Classification (NCBI taxonomy): domain Bacteria; species bacterium. The sequence goes on from JBFLZW010000061.1 coordinate 53,694, forward strand.
CTTGAGCCTGGCCGCTCTTGGACCTGATAAGACCAGAGTCCGGATCATAGCCGACCCCGGCGTTACCAGTAATATCCATGAAATCGAGATCATGGGAGAATCAGGGCGGATCGTTACCCGGACAGAGAATGTCCCCTCAGCCGCAAATCCGAAAACCAGTTGCCTGGCGGTCCTGTCGGCAATCGCCACCCTCCAGGGGATTTTAAGCCCCGTAAAGGTGGGGGCCTGAAGGGGAGGAGCTCTCCTCCAGGTGCAGACATGAGGGATGAGGGAAAGTGTGAGGTAAGATATAATGAAAGTTAAAGTAACTGAACAAGGAGTGGTTGTTCCCAAGGAGCTTCTTGAAGGAGTCGAAGAGGTGGAAATCCGGAAGGAGAATAACTTGATCGTAGTTGTACCGGCCACCAATGGTGATCCAATCATGGAATTTGGCAAGCACCCTGTCATCTGCAGCGCATCGGACGCTTCCGAACATCATGATAAATATATTTATGGTTCCAGTACATGATGCCTCTTTTCCTTGATACAAGTTATATCATAGCACTTGAGGCAGGAGATGATCAACACCACGAGGATTCATATAAACATTGGCAACAATTTGTTGCAGCATTGCCAAAATTGGTGACTACCTCATTAATGAGGCATTGTTCTACCAGGGATGGCAGTATTTCAAGCAGCATACGGATAAATCTTACTCACTGACTGACTGCATTTCATTTTTAGTAATGGAGCAGCTTAAGATCAGAACAGCCCTTACCTTTGACAAACATTTTGTTCAGGCTGGATTCAAAAGGCTGCCTTAAAGGCCGGGTTAAATGACTACTGGCTAGTGATAGAACCTTCAATGAAAAAATATGTCCCCAAAGAAACACTAAGAAGCAGGGAATTTTTGATCCGCCAGGCAGAATGATACAGAAAAGTTTCCCATGAACATGCAGGATGGAGTATTAAATATCAATAAGACCGAGGGGATAACCTCGTTTGACGTTGTGGCCGGAATTAAAAGGATAACCAGGGTCAAAAAGGTCGGACATGCCGGTACCCTGGATCCGGAGGCCAGCGGGGTTCTCCTCATCTGTCTGGGCAAGGCCACCAAGATTGTGCCTTTTTTGATGGATACCACCAAGGAGTACCGGGCAACCCTGCATCTTGGGGTCACTACCGACACCCTGGACTCAACCGGCACGGTCCTGCAGCGGGCGGAGAAAGTTGCCGTTACCGAGAGCGAAATCAGAGAGGTTATACGCTCATTGAGCGGTGAGATCGAGCAGGTGCCGCCCATGTTTTCGGCTTTATGGCATCAGGGAAAGCGGCTGTATGAGCTGGCCAGAGAAGGGGTCGAGGTCGAGCGAAAGCCAAGAAAGGTCTGGATCTACCGCCTGACCATACGAAGCTATGACCTCCCTTTTCTGACCTTTGATGTCACCTGTTCCAAGGGAACCTATATCAGGACCCTGTGTGCTGATATAGGCCAGAAACTCGGGGTCGGAGGGCATATGAGCTCGCTGCAGCGGCGCAGGGTAGGTGATATGACCATTGAGCAGGCCATTCCCTTTGACGTCATCAGGCAGAAGGATGCCGCAGAAATTCTGGCTGCCGGAATCCACCCTCTTGACGAGGTGCTGAAATTCCTCCCCGTTGTCCAGATCGGGCCTGAAGCCGAGCGAAAGACCCTGCACGGCGTCCCGCTTTCACCCCGCGAGGTGCTCAGGTGCCCTGAGAGTTTCCGGAAAGGGGATCTGTTCAGAGGGTATGATCCGGGAAATCGTTTTCTCGGCATTTTCGAAGCCCTGACTGACTTGGGCGGGACGCAGCAGTCGGCCACCGGCCAGTATGAGCAGCAGGCTGCCAGAGAGGAGCTCTGGTTCAAACCGAAGCGCCTGCTTGTGGATACCCCTGGTACCCCTCAAAAGACCATGAAACCATGAGGACAAAGCTATGGCCGGAAAAGTGAGACTGGCTCATCTCCAGTTTGCAGCCATGCAGGGAAAGATCGATCAAAACCGCACCACCGCAGAGCGGCTGATGCATGAGGCCGCCGGGCGGGGGGCGCAGCTTGTCTGCCTGCCGGAGCTATTCACCACCGGGCATGACTTTGACCTCATCCGGGCTCAGGAGGATGAGGGGGCCTGGTGTTCTGAAAACCTTGATTGGCTTTCCGGGATGGCCCGCGCACTGAAGATTTATCTGGTGGCCGGAACCCTGCCGGAAAAAGCGGGGGGGAAGTTTTACAATACGGCCTTTTTGTTCAGTGACAGAGGAGAGCTTCTGGGGAGTTATCGGAAAGTCCACCTTTTCCCCCCGATGGGAGAAAATGCCTTTTTTACTCCCGGCCAGGACTGCCCGGTTTTTCATACCCCTTTGGCCAGGATAGGTATCGCTGTCTGCTACGATCTTCGCTTCCCGGCGCAGTTTTCCGACCTTGCCGGCCAGGGGGCGGATATTATTCTGGTTCCCGCCCGGTTTCCCCATCCGCGGATGGACCACTGGCGGATTCTCCTTCGGGCCAGGGCCATTGAAAATTACCTGTTTGTAGCGGGATGCAACGCTATCGGCATCTTCGGCCAGACCGTATTTTGCGGCCACTCCTGCATCATCTCCCCCTGGGGGGAGACCCTGGCCGAGGCAGGAGAGCGGGAAGACGTCCTTATGGCCGAGATGGATCTTGACCTGGTGGAAGAAAGCCGCTCATTTTTCCAGAAGACCGACAGGTAGGCGTTGGTTCTGTTCAATGGCATATGATACACTGAAATGCGATTGCCGGGGGGATTTTTTGGGGGGATAAAGCTTTGTACTGCAGGAGATAACTTCTCCTCAATTCATAATTGAGCAGTAAATAGTATTATTCTCACTGTCCCGAGAGCACTCCAGCATATGAGAAGCGTTTTTGATGAGCTCATCAATTACTCTGGCATCAGTAGGATATGAGGTGATACCAATGCTGATGGAAGTGTTCTTTTTGGCAGCAGCCGCCTCAAGGTCAATTCCCGAAAAGGCAAACAAAACCTGGTCTTTTAATCGCTCGGACAGACAGACAGCCCCCTCGATGCTTGTTTCCGGCAGAATCAGGGCCAGGACTTCGTCATTGTAGAGAGAGAGAATGTCCGTATCGCGAAGATTCGCTTTGATGAACTCACCAAGTTTTCTCATAAACAGACAGCACCTCTCATGAGACATCTGCGCAGGTTGCTCCTCCGCCCCCGCTGTTACACTGACCAGAACAAGAGAAAGGAACTGATTGTAGCGCTTGGCTCTTTTCATCTCCTCATCGAGTCTGATGCTGAGATATCGTGCATTATAAAGCCGGGTGTTTTCATCAACAAAAATATTTTCAACTAAATCTTTATTCATCTTTTTTAAATTATTATATGCATTTATAATATTTTTTAACTTCAACTTTAACCTTGCATTTTCATCCTTCAGGCGATTAACCTCGCTCATGCTCTTTCAGCCCCCCTCATCTATCACTTAACGCCTTGTCTAAAAAGGAATTCACTAGCCCATAGCAGATGTTCTTCCCCTACTTGAGAGATGGATAATATTTCGGCCACGATCAGAGTATACTCCAGACACATTCTCACTTTGCAAAATAAATGCCACCATAAAGATCGGTCTTTGAGAAACCAAAATACCCTCCTCCCTCTTATTTTTCATCCAAAAACAACATCTTCTTATCTCTCGACCGATCCCTGCTCCCCGTGGAGAGAAAGAATACCAAAATCGGATGGGAAATTATGAATCCTCGTTCATAATTATGAAATCACTTTCATAATTTGCCAGGATTGCTGGCTTTCGGTACAGGAGTCAGAAGTCAGAAGCCAGGAGAAATTTTTTATTCTGACTCCTGGCTTCTGACTCCTGAATTCTTGTCTTTTTCATAACTATTCCCGAATCTGGTATTCTTTAATCTTGCTCAACAGGGACCGGTAACTGACCTGAAGCAGCTTGGCAGCCTGAATCCGGTTCCAGTTGGTTTTGGCCAGAACACTTTTAATCGTAGCTTTTTCCGCCTTTTGAATGGCCAGGCGGCTGACCTCTTTCAGGGGAACAATTTTGGTATTCTTATAAACCATCTTCCCTTCAACCACATCGTGGGGAATAACGGTATAAACAACTTCCTCGCTGCCCAGAACGATGATTTTTTTGATCAGGTTCTCTAATTCCCTGATATTTCCGGGCCAGTCGTAGTTCATGAAAATGTTCATGATCTGGGGGGATATTGAGCTGATTTCCTTACTATACAGAGAAGAATATTTTTTGATGAAATAATCTACCAGAAGGTAGATGTCCTCTTTATGTTCTCTCAAGGGGGGGAGAAAAATTGTCACTTCATTCAGCCGGTAGAAGAGATCCTCCCTGAAGCTGCCGCTTCGGATACCTTCTTCCAGATCACGGTTGGTGGCAACGATGATCCGGACATCGACCTTGACGCTTTTCTTGCCGCCAAGACGGCTGAACTCTTTCTCTTCCAGAACCTGAAGCAGCTTGGCCTGAAGTGAAGGGGGCATTTCGCCGATTTCATCCAGGAATATCGTTCCTTCATTGGCAAACTCAAACCGGCCGGGTTTCGGCCTTTGAGCGCCGGTAAAGGCCCCCCGCTCATAGCCAAAGAGCTCGGATTCAAGAAGAGTCTCCGGAAGAGTGGCACAATTGACCTTGATAAACGGTTTATCCCGACGGTTGGAAAGTGAATGAATAGCCCTGGTCACCAGTTCTTTTCCCGTACCGCTCTCCCCTCTGACCAGGATTGTCAATTCCGTATCGGCTACCTGCTCGATCATTTTTTTGATATTCAGGATCGGATTGCTGTCGCCGATAAAGTTTTCATACTCAGCCCGGGATTTCAGCTTTTTCTTCAGGGATTCATTTTCACAGGCCAGGGCTTTTCGCTCCAGCACCTTGTTAATGGTAATTTTCAGCTCATCATTATCAAACGGCTTGGTAATAAAGTCATCTGCTCCGGCATGCATGGCATTGACAACGTTTTTGGCCTCTCCGTGTGCGGAAAGCATAATAACGGCTATCCGCTTCGAAATGGCCTTGATCCTCCCCAGAAGCTCGATCCCGTTAATATCCGGCATGCTGATGTCCATCAGTATCAGGTCAGGAGTCTCGTTTCTGGCCTGTTGAATAGCTGTCTTCCCATCTTCGGCAGAAAAAATCTTATATCCTTCCTTAGTCAGCGCCTCGGTTAGTATCCAGATCAATTCAGGGTCATCGTCAACTAATAAAATTGTTACTTTCTTGTCTTTCATTTACTTAACTCACCTATACGCTTTCCTGAAAATTGATGATTAATTATAATTGTCAAATTGAAGCTTATGGTTACCTACATACACCACGTCAGCAGTGGAGCAGCCTCCGTGGTTCCTGAATTCCCTGGACATTGTATACCCCCGGGTCCATGCGGACAGTCCCGAGATGCCCACCATTACTCTTTACTAACGGGAATGTACAACAGAAAGGTGGTTCCTTTATTAACTTCGCTCTGGACCTCGATATAACCATTATGGGCCTGGATAATCTGGTTGGCGGCAGCCAGTCCTAATCCGGTACCCGATTCTTTGGTGGTGAAAAAATGCTCGAAAATTTTTTTTTGAATTTTGCAGGGGATTCCAACCCCTGTATCAGTAAACCGTACCAGCACATACTTTGCCTGAGAGCTGTCAGCAGAGAAGTTCTGGGCCGAAACCCGAAGCTCTCCTCCATAAGGCATGGCCTCGATAGCATTGACAATGATATTGAGAAAGGACTCCTTGATCCGCTCTTCGTTAACACAGGTAGGGCTTACATCCTGGAGCGATTCGCGAGTGAGAGAAATCTTATGCCGATAGAGGTCGTTTCTCACCAGATTCAATGCCTGGTCCAGGGTAGCGTTTAAATCCACTATTCTTCTTTGAAACCGGTCAGGGTTTGAAAATAACAGGAGTTCCTTCACCAGTGCGTTGAGCTGAAAAACACTGTTATTCACTACTTCCAGGGACTTGTTTCGAAAGTCGTCATCATACCACCGGTCCTCCAGGTTCTGCAACGCTCCCTTGATCTTGGTGATTGGATGCCGCAGATCATGAGCGATTTCGGAAATCATCTCGCCCATAGTGATCAGTTGGGTGGATTTTGCAATACAGGAAGCCTTTTCATACAGAGAAACCGCCTGTGAGGCAATGATCGACAGGAATTGGCGTCTCTCGAGAGAAGAAAATGCCTTTTTGACACTGCTCCCCAGGCAGAAGATTCCGTACAGCTCATGGTCGATCGTTATCGGAACAGCGAGAAAGGACTCCAGGATAAGCTCGTGAAATCCCTGTGTCCGAAAATGGGCCAGCAGAGGTCCGGTAAACTGGTCATTGTCTTCTTCCTGACCATTCCTTCCGAAACAGTCAGTGCTTTCCATCGGAATTTTCTCCAGACTGAGCCTTTTGAGGATATCATCAGGGATTCCCTGGGCAAACCGCAGATGCAATTCCCCAAGCTCACTCTGAAAGGAAAACCACAGGAAATAATCGACCGGCAGAACCTGTTTGATGACCTGGGCAAGTCGTTCGAGGGCCTCATCAAGGTTAGCCTGCAGGCCGAAGGTCCGGGCAATTTCATACAATACGGAAAGCTCTTTGATCTTCCATTCCAATTCCTGATTTTTTTCCTGCAATTCAGTAACCAACTGCTTATTCTTGAGACCGAGTCTTCTGCGCTCAAGGCTCTTTTTCACCACAAACCGGATCTCGTCCAGGGAGCAGCCCTTGACCAGGAAGTCATAAGCTCCCCTCCTGGAGGATTCAACCGCCACTTCCCGTGAGTCATGCCCTGAAATCATAATGACCGGGATCTCGGGATAGAGTTGTTTGATATGCTCAAGGAATTCCATAGCCTTTATTTCAGCCATCTCCGCCTGCAAATCCAGGAAGATCAGGCTGAAGTCAGTGAGCTGAATTTTCTGCATGGCTTCGGCGCCGGAGGTTGCAACTGCCACCTGATAACCTTCCTGGGCCAGGTGAGCTTCGAGGTAGCTGGCATATTGCTGATGACTGTCAACTATCAGAATATTGTCCATGAGATCAATTACATGCAAGTGTTTAAACAGGCACGGGATGCTATGATAGAGTTTACCTATTTGTAAAAATGTGTTACTTTTTTTTCATTCTAATCAAAACTTTGCTCTTTGTCAATACCCCAAGAGATGACTCTCCATTTCTTTATCGGTGGAAATTGTCAAGGAAATCAGCATATTTGTCTATTCGATCATTTTGGATCTAGCAGAAATTCAACGATTTTATCCTGGATGGCTTTGCAGATATGGTGCTGATTTTTGTCCTGATTCATCATGATTGAAAAGGCAATCAGCTCGTTACGGTAAGAGTAGACATATCCGGACAGGCAGGAGACTCCATCGATCAGTCCGGTCTTGACCCTCACTCTGCCCTGCACCTTCGGGCTCTTCAGCCGCTTTCTCATCGTTCCGTCAACCCCGGCTATGGCCAGGGATGAAAAGTATTCCGGCTGATATTCAAACTTTTGCTGCATATAGGTCAGAAGGTCCACAATCTTCTTGGGGGTGGTGAAATTCTTCCTCGATAGCCCGCATCCGTCTGCGGCTAAAAAGTTTTCAGCTCCCAGGCCGGATTCCTCCAGAAACTCCCTGATCGCGGCCAGTCCCTTCTCGGTGTTCCCCGGTGCCCCCTTGCTCTGGGCCCCCAGGGTTTTCAAGAGCTGCTGAGCGATAAAATTATTGCTGAACTTGTTGAGACTGGCCACAATATCCGAAAGAGGTTTGGACTGATGCTGACAGATCACCCTGGCATTTTCAGGAACAATGCCCGGTCTTACCTGGCCTGAGATATCTATTCCTTTTTGCCTGAGCAGCCCTTTCACCACTTCAGCCGTGTACCGGGATGGAGCCTTGATTGCCCGGTAGACAGTCATGGGAGCATGACGAATGGATATCTGCCCGGATACCGTGAATATGTTTATCCCATCCTTGAAGCGATGGGCTATGGTCAGAGCTTTTCGGGGAGAGCGGGCAGTGGTTGTGGCCCTGTTGATCACCTGAATCGCCCCGTCGCTTGAAGGAGGGTCCCATTGGACCAGGGGCTTTTGTCCAACCCTGGATGCAGGCCGGATCACAAAGGTTATGGTGTTGAAATTCATCGACAAAGCTCCGCTTTCCGCCCGGTACCAGAGCGAGGGGTCTCCACCGCGCTGGTTTTCCGTATTCTCTTCAGGAGCAAAGTAGGAATCGTCAAAGATCACTCCTTCGGTGACTTTTTTGACACCGGCTTCTTTGACCTCGCGCGCCAGCTCATATAACTCTTCGGTTACTAACAGAGGGTCCCCGAATCCCTTGATGTAAAGAGGCCCCGAAACAACGCCCTCCGGAGACATCTGCCTGGCGTAGATAACGGTCGGAAAGGAATAATCCGGTTTTAACCTGGCCAAGGCTGCGGCTGAAATGAACAGCTTTTGATTTGAGGCCGGAATAAACAGCTCGTCCGAGCACAGGTCAGCCAGTACCTGGCCGGTTGTCAGAGAGACAATATAGATGCCGGTCTTTATTTTCTTCATGGCCGGATGAGAGTAAAGGATAGACAAGACTTCATCCTGAAGGGGATGGAGAATGGGCCTTCGTGCGGAACAGGAAGAGGTTTTGCCCTCTGCTTCTGCAGAGAGAGAAATACAGAACATAAGGCAGATAAAGACTGGAAGATAAGCAAAAACCGGGAGAAAGAGCTTATTGAGAATTGGCTTTGTACATCGGTCAGTAGTTATAGGTTCCATATCCACGCAGGCTCCAATATCCGCAAGAAGTGATGATGACGACAGTATAAGTATTTACTATTTTGTGTATCACAACTGACCCTCGAAGGTCAAGAGAGATTATGGGATTTTCCACAAAAACCTTGACACTGCCTGGATGATTTTTTATCCTTGAAATTTGAGGGTATATTCATTGAATAGATGAAAATAAGCCGAATAGCTGAAGGGATAGGAGGTTTTCGACCTGATGTCCGGAAGGGATCGGATTTGCCTTGATTACAATCAAAAAGACAAAGGAAAAAGCAAAGGACACCACAGAGACATAGAGGCACAGAGTTTTCACTCCGTGCCTTTGCCCCCTCTGTGGACCTGAGCAGTTTTACGTCTCCTTAAATGAATTCGGATTATGGCATTCAGCGCAGTCTGTGCCGTTTTCTCCGTTATGCGCATCCTTATGACATTGAACACATTCATTCTTCGGTATCAGATAGCTGCCCTCTGGATGGCATGCCTGGCATTTCAGAAGGTTATGTTTTCCCTCCAGCGGCCATCCTGTCTTGCTGTGGTCGAACGATTCCTTGTCAAGATGAACAATCTGATACGAGCATCCGTGATGCTCTGAATGACAAAAGATGCACTGCCGGGAATTCTTGGAGTGAATCCCCGAATCCGCTTCGAGCTTGGCTTTGATTTCATCATGGCAGGCCAGGCATTTGGCCGTGTCGAGTCTTTTCCCCCTGGTGTGGCATGCATTGCAGTCACCTGTTGAATCAAGCTCCTGGTGTGCTGCCGAAAGGTCTCCGGGAGAAAACAACCTGGACCACCGGATATTGAAGCCAAAGTAAAAACTGAGGGCAAGGACAAGAATAATGAAAGCGGTAAATAAAAAAGTTCTCTTCATTAGAATATCCACCTATATCCCCAATAAACGGTCACCATTATGTGAAGGGTTGCCAGGATAAATAACAGGTAACTACAAACCTTATGGATAATCTCCCATTTATTCAACGCGGACAGATATACATCGAGAACGGAAATGTAGCGCACTTCACGAATCCTCTTGATAAGCTCATCCCCCCAGGTACGCAAGACCTTGTATTCTTCATGCTCGGCATCGGTATATCTGTCATTGATGAGGGTGAGCAGCTCTTCCGTCTCTCTTCGGATGAATCTCCACTGCTTGATGGCATCGATTATACCACAGGTACAGGGAAAACCGGGCGGCTTTACCTCCTGAATCCTCTTGATAATCGGTGAGATCTTACTGGCCTCTCGTAAATCCCTCTCGATGAGATGATCTATGGCATAGAGCGGTTCGTATATTTTGGATATTCCCCAAAAGCAGTAGCTGAAGAATACCCTGCCGAAAATTCCCGAAATGACCGTCACCACCATCAGCCAGAAAGCAACACCCACCAGGCCCTTGGTGGCAAATCCAGAATGGAAGAAAATGAGGACAGGTCCGAGAATACCAAAGAATATATGGACTTCGAGCCATAGGGAGAGCGGCCCCAGACATTCGAGCTTTTCCACCCTCTTGCGCAGAAAGTACAGGATATAGGACAGAAACATTAAAATGGTTCCGATAATACCCAGGGCATGACCGACGGTTCCCGAGGGCTTAAGATCGGCATGGAGCAGGGAATGGAGGTGCTGCTCGTATTCGGAAACAGCAAGATAGGGCCGATAGAGCGTGAAAAGGTACCCTGCGATCAAACAAACCATTAAAATCCAGGTGATCTGAAAAATGGAGTTGAGGTTTTTAGTCGTTGATTCAGACATTTTTTCCCTCTGCATTTGCTTCTTCAAGTGAATATTTTAAAAGGTCTCGTAATTCCACGTTAATAGATCCTTTATTCTTGTCGAGGAATTCCTTGATGGTCATATCCTTGAGAGCACCGGTAGGACAATTGTTGACACAGGCCCGGTTATTATAACCCGCACAACTGTCACATTTCACGGCAACCCGTGCCAGGCGTTTTTTGCGAACCTTCTGATCGATATGATCCAGGGTAATGGCCTGAGTTGGACAGACCTTGGCGCACTCGGCACAACCGGTGCAGGCGTCGGTAAGTTCCATAAAGGGAGTACCGATTTTACGGTGAATGCCCCGGTGGGAAAATCCGATGGCATTGGCCCCGATTACCTCATCGCAAACGCGGACGCACAGACCACACAGGATGCATTTGTCAGCCTCAAGCCTTATACTGAAGCGGGTCTTTTCGATTCCCAGAGATATGGCCATATCTCTGATTACCTCGGCATCAGGGCATCTGGCCATGAGCAATTCCAGGATCATCTTGCGGACGTTTTTCACATTTTCCGTCGATGTTTTCACCACAATGCCCTCTTGTATCGGGAACATGCACGAGGGGTGGAGGCGGGTCATCTTGCCAACGGTGATCTCGACCAGGCAGATGCGGCATGCACCCAACCGGCTTACGGAGGGGTGGTAGCACAGGGTGGGGATATAGATGCCATACCGTTTCGCCACATCCAGTACCGTCTCGTCTTTCCGCCCCACAACCGGCTGCCCATCGATCGTAAACCGTAAAAGCTCTTCCTGGGGCCGGTATTCGAGTATTACCCGCTCCTGCTGCTCATGAGGCCTGCGTTCGAGGCAATCATGAATAAGATGGGGAAGAATTGTCGTATACTCTTCAGTTTTTATAAGGCAATTGGTTACCCCCTCCTTAAGGATATCTACGGCTTTTGCTTCATACTTTTGGCTCAGGAGCATAATTACCGGTTTTTTGAAATTATGCACCGTTTTAATAATTCGAAAAGCTTCAAGGCCATTCTTGCGAGGGAGGTCATAATTGATAACGATCAAGTCATAGACAGGAGCTTTTTCCAGGCAGCCAAAACCTTCCTCGGCAGACTGGACATGCTCTACGATGATAGATTCATCGAAATTATGCAATTCTCTTCTGATAAGCTTGGCATGAATTGGATCATCCTCGATCAATAAAATCGTGGTCACAGGTTTTTCCATCCGTCATCACCCCTTCCCGTTCTACTCTACCCAAACAGCGTGCTTGGGGCAGGATTGGAAACAAATCCCACACCGTATACACTTTGATTCATTAATTGTATGGACAGCTTTCTTCTCGCCGCTGATTGCCCCCTCAGGACACTGGCGGGCACACTTGGTGCAGCCGATGCATTTTTCCGGATCGATCCCGTATTTGATAAGGGCTTTACACACCTTGGCCGGACATCGCTTATCCTGAATGTGGGCCAGGTATTCATGCTCGAAATATCTCAAGGTAGCCAGGACAGGATTGGCAGATGTCTGACCGAGAGCGCATAGAGCGGAGCTTTTGATATTCGGGGCAAGCTCCCGCAGGAGCTGCAAATCCTCCATAGTCCCCTGCCCTTTGGTAAACCGGGTAACGATACTCAACATCTGGGTAATCCCCTCACGGCAGGGCACGCACTTGCCGCACGACTCATCCTGAAGAAAAGTCAGGAAGTAGCGGGCCACATCCACCATGCAGGTATTTTCATCCATGACAATCATACCGCCGGAGCCCATCATGGAGCCGACTTCGGTAAGCTTGTCGAAGTCAATCGTCAGATCGAGCAACTGCTCGGGCAGACATCCCCCTGATGGACCGCCGGTTTGAACGGCTTTGAATTTTTTGTTGTTCGGTATGCCGCCCCCGATATCAAAGATAATCTGCCGCAGCGTAGTTCCCATCGGAACTTCCACCAGTCCGGTGTTATTGATTTTCCCGACCAGGGAAAAAACCTTGGTGCCTTTACTGCCTTCGGTACCGAAACTCGTAAACCAGGTCGCCCCCCGGTCCATGATAATCGGAATGTTGGCATAGGTTTCCACATTGTTGATTAAGGTCGGCTTGCCCCAGAGTCCCTTTTGAGCCGGAAACGGGGGTTTGGGTTTTGGCGTGCCTTCACGGCCTTCGATGGACATGATCAAAGCTGTCTCCTCGCCGCAGACAAAGGCACCGCTCCCTTTACTGATAGCGATATCAAAAGAAAATCCTGATCCAAGAATATCTTCACCTAACAGGTTATGTTCACGGGTGCTCTTGAGGGCCAGATTGAGATGATGGACGGCCAGAGGATATTCCGCCCGGATATAGACATAGCCTTTGCTCGATCCTATTGCCCTGGCAGCTATGGTCATGCCTTCAATGACAGCGAAGGGATTGCCTTCCATGATGCTTCGATCCATGTAGGCACCGGGATCGCCTTCATCCGCATTGCAGACCACATATTTTTGATCCGCCTTGCTCTCCGAGGTGAATTTCCATTTTAATCCGGTCGGAAATCCGCCGCCGCCTCTCCCCCGGAGGCATGAGTCGATGACCTCTTTGATGATATCTTCCGGGCTCAGCTCGAACAGGCATTTCGACAGGGAAGCAAATCCATTGAAGGCAATGTAATCCTCGATCGAGGTGGGATCGATATGACCATTATTTTTCAGGACGATCCGCTTCTGACCTTTGTAAAAAGGAATGTCCTTCTCATATACTATCTTATTCCCGGTGGCCGGATCTTTGTAGAGGAGCCGGTCGATAATGTTGCCCTTCTGGATAGTCTCTTCGATAATCTCTTTGGTATCCTCAGGGGTAATTCTATTGTAGAAAATCCCCTGCGGTCCGATAACCACCAAAGGTCCCAATTCACAGAAGCCATGACATCCGGATACCAGGAGCCGTATCTTATCGGTAAGACCCAGTTGGGCCAGATTATCTTTAAAAGCCGCGATTACCTTCTCGCAACTATACGCACGGCAGCCTGTCCCCCCGCAAACCGTGATCCGGGGCTGATTGTAATCAATCTTTTGATTAATACTTTTCCGCAAATCTCTCAAGTCTTTAGCTGATCTTAACACCAGAGATAACCCTCTTTCCTTATGAAATCAATACGCTCAAACTAGTATAATCAATCAAATATTTTCAAAGTTGATTTCACTTTATCGGGAGTTAATTTTCCGAAATATTCACCATCAATGACCATTACCGGGCCGAGTGCACAGGCACCCAGGCAATTGACAACTTCCAGGGTGAATTTCAGATCCTCGGTTGTCTCACCTGCCTTTATTTTCAGGCATCGTTCCAGTTCCTCCAGAATCTTGCCTGATCCCCTGACGTGACAGGCCGTTCCCATACAGACGCTGATAATATGGCGCCCTCGAGGAACAAGACTGAAGGCATTGTAAAAAGTTGCCACGTTGTAAATACGGCTTAAAGGAATTCGGGTCTTGTGAGCAACACTGATCAGCACCTCTTTGGGAAGATAGTTGAACTCGACTTGGATATCCTGCAAAATGGCCATAAGGGCGCTTGAATTCCTGGGGTATCGATTGATTATCTCATCGACCTTACTCTCGGAGAACGACCCTCCATCCCCTGAATCACCACCCCCGCCATTTCCCTGAGCCTCTTCCAGAGATTTTCGCCCCGGATTCAGGAAGCTCATCAATTTATCCCAAAATGAGTATTCCTGTTCCTGCTTCGAGAAAACAAGGATGGCGTTATAGGGACAGCTTCTCATGCAGAGTCCGCAGCCGACACAGTTGTCCGTTACGATGATATGCCCTTCGGCATCTCTTTCAACACCATGACGGTTGCAGGCTTCTATACATTTAGGGTTTCGACAGATTTTGCAAAGGTTGGGAATAAGACTGATGCCGATGAGAGCGGACCGGTCTCTGACATGCCTTGAAACATCCTTGTGTCTTCTCTTGCAGGCATCGATGCAGTTACCGCAATTAAGGCATTGCTTGATATCACAGACAACTATTCTTTTCGTGTTTATCATGGCTCATATATTATCCTGAAAGATGAGTTAGAATGACGTTTTATATAAGGTTATACCTGGGGACACGGTTTATCATTGCTGATATAAAGGCCGAGCCAGGCTGCCGGAATATGGATTTAAGTATTTCAGATGTGCGAATGTCGTTTTTACGGGGAATGGTGCTGTGAAGGCGGATTTCTCTCTCTTTTCCCTATCGATAAAACAGCTTTCCTTAACCATACACACTCCTCTCTCCTCAACCTCTTCAGGTTTATTGCTGGGTTACCGGCTCTTCTTTCCGAGCCTTGTCTTTAAGCTTTTCTTGAAAAGCGTCCCTTATGATATCGAACCATAATGATTTTGTCAAACTAAAAATAAAACGAAGTTATATTTTTTACGATCTGGTTATGATAAAGCGTTTAACGGCTTTCTATTCCCCATTCAGCAGTTATATTCAGCAGTTATATATCGTAATGGACTGTCTCCTGTTCAGATGTGTTACGAAATTAACCGATTTTTTACGCATGTTTCAATAAATATACACTGCTTTCCAGCCTGAAATTAGAGAAAAATTTATGAGTCTTGCCTGCCGGTTGCCCCTACTTTTCGGATAAACCGAGATATTTTCACGACTTTCAGTGATGGAAGTTATCACGGGGGGTGAGGAAGGGGAGGGCTTTCGAATGGGCGATTTACTCTCCCAGGTAAGCCTTGCGGACCTGTTGATTATTGGCCAGATTCCAGGCTGTATCAGCTAAAACGAGGCTGCCGGTTTCAAGAATATACCCCCGGTGAGAGATTTCCAGGGCTTTCTGGGCATTCTGTTCAACCAGCAGGATCGATAATCCCTCCTGATTGATTCTGGCAATAATCTGAAAGATATTTTCCACGATCCGGGGAGCGAGCCCCAGTGAGGGTTCGTCCAGCAGGATGAGCTTTCCTCCGGCCAAAAGAGCCCTGCCGATAGCCAGCATCTGCTGCTCTCCGCCGGAGAGGGTGGCTCCGTATTGCTTTTGCCGCTGGTGGAGTACGGGAAAAAGGGTGAAGACACGATCGAGGTCCTGTCTGATCGCTTTTTTGTCCCGCCGCAGAAAAGCTGCCATTTCCAGGTTTTCGATCACCTTCAGGTTGGCAAAGATTCCCCGGCCTTCCGGAACATGGACAATACCCAGTTTGACGATCTCATGAGAAGCAAGGCGGGTGATATTTATTCCCTCAAAGAAAATTTCACCCCCGAAGGGGCGGATCAGGCCGGATATGGCCCGCAGGATGCTGCTTTTCCCGGCTCCGTTGGCACCGAGCAGGGCCACGGTTTCAGCCCCGGCCACCTCGAAGGAAAGGCCCTTGACCGCCTGAATCTGCTGGTAGCGAAGATCGAGATTGCAGACCTTAAGCATCATCCCCCTGGCTTCCTCCTTCATGCCCTTTTCCCCGGTTCCCTCCTCCAAGGTAAGCCTCGATGACTTTGGGATCTTTCTGAATCGCTTCGGGAGTGCCCTCGGCAATCTTTTCCCCGAAATTCAGGACAATGATCCTCTCGCTGATCTCCATGATCATCCTCATCTGATGTTCGATGAGCAGGATGGTCAGAGGGAATTCCCTGCGGATCCACCGGATCAGACCCATCAACTCATCCGTCTCGACGCGGTTCATGCCTGCTGCCGGCTCATCCAGGAGAAGAAGCCGGGCACCGGTGGCTACCGCCCGGGCAATCTCGACCCTGCGCTGGAGCCCGTAGGGCAGCTCGCGGGCCAGCTTGTGCTGCTCTGCGGTTAAATCAAAGGTCTTGAGCAAAGAAAGACTCAGGCCGGTAATGCGCTCCTCCTCCTGCTGAAAGTTTTTGCTCCGGATAATGGCATCCACAAGGTTGTACTTTTTTTGCAGGTGAAAGGCAAGCCGGACATTATCGAGCACACTCATCCGGCCAAACAGCCGGATATTCTGGAAGGTGCGCGAAATGCCGGCAGCGGCGATGAGGTGGGGTTTCTGGCCGGCAATCTCCCGGCCGTGAAATTGAATGCTTCCGCCATCCGGTACATAGAATCCGGTCAGAAGATTAAAGATGGTCGTCTTCCCGGCACCATTGGGCCCGATAAGGGAAACGATCTCCCCCTGCCTGATGCGGGTGGAAAAATCTGAAACCGCCTTCAACCCGCCAAAGGATTTGTGAAGGCCATCTACCAGAAGCACCATGGTATCGATCCCTTTGAGAGGTCCCTTTTTACATATCCCTTTTGAATAACCCTTCGGGTTTTCTGAGCATGACCAGGATTAAAATCAATGGGTAAATCACCAGCCGCCATTGCTGGAGGTTGGCCATGCGTAAAAATTCCAGCAGGAAAGTCATCGATCCGGCAGCGATGATCGACCCCCACAGGCTGCCCATCCCTCCCAGATACAGATACACCAGATATTCGATGGACTTGATAAAGTTAAAGTTATCCGGATGGATATAGCGCAGGGCATGGGCATACAGCCCGCCCCCGCAACCGGCAAAGAAGCTGGCTATGGCAAAGGAGAGCACCTTGTAGCGGGTAAGATCGACCCCCATCATTTCAGCGGCAATGTTATCTTCCCTCATGGAGAGAAATACGCGGCCATAGCTGGAATGCAGAAGCCGGTGGATAACCGAAACCGTCAGCAGCGTGAACGCTACTGCCCAGAAAATGTTGGTAAACCCCGGAATCTGCCCGATCCCCCTGGGGCCGCCGAGTTTCTGGGCAATCCGGCTGAGGGCGGACAGGTGAACCTTATCGAGCGCCACAGCCAGCTCATCGGTGAGCTTGATGCCCGATCGCACTACCTCGACCAGAGCCAGGGTGACAATGGCCAGATAATCCCCCCGAAGCCGCAGGATGGGAAGCCCGACCAGATAGCCCAGGGCAAACGATATCAGCCCGCCCAGCATGACTGATGCCAGAAAAAGCGGAACCGACCACAGGCCCGGCCATCTGGCCGCAGAAAAAAGAATCGTCGTCACCAGACATGAAGTGTAGGCCCCGATAGCCATAAAAGCCGCATGGCCAATGGAGAACTCTCCCGTAAAGCCATTGATCAGATTCAGGCTGACGGTCATGACGATATTGATGCAGATAAACAGAAATATCTGCTGGTAGTACCGGCTCAGAATGTTGAAATGCACCAGCAGGCTGACGATGAGCCCGGCAGCGGTCAGGCCAAGATAAAAGGAGCGATAGGTTGTGGGGGGGGAGGTTTTCATGGATAAATGTATATAATCCTCATTTCATTTCACTTCACTTCCTATGTATCCCCATTCCCTGAATTTTGCCTGCAATTCTGGTTCGGGTTTGTTCTTAAATGCTTGAAAATATATATACTCTGGAGCCAAATCAGCTCCATTTGGCCAGGTAATAGTTTCAAGAACTTCATCAACTTTCAGTTGAGAAAAAATTGACTTGTCTTTCAAGGGCTTGAAAACCGGCCCTTCCAAGGCATCTGATAAATCAGCCACTCCTTTCCGTCCATCATTAAAGGATACTTCTACCTTATAATCTCCAATATAGAGGGCATTCGTAACGTGTAATATCATTTTTTACTCCAATGGTTCTATTGGTTTTGGTTGTTCCTGCTTTTTACAAAGTTCCCAATCTTCCAGCAATTCATCTTTATGCAACTCGTACCACTCCAGAACATGTCCAAGTGCTCTTTTGGGAAACTTTCCTTCAATTACTCCATTGAGTATATTCACTATAATTTCATACCCTCCATATTTGGCGTGAAAATGCGGAGGTAAATGATCGTCCCAATACATTGCAATAATAATTCCAAGAAATTTGCTGATTATTGGCATCTTTTTTATCTCATTCACTTATAATATATAACATACTGCCTGCCGAAGAAAGATCTTCGACCACCATTCAAACCACAAAGCACACGAAAATCACAAAGGAAATACCTTGCTATGCCTTCGTGCTCTTCGTGGTAATTATCTCCCTCGGTTTAGACCGTCCCCGGATTTTCTCTTCGACAGACTGCTGGCAGGCCGATCAGTACGTGGCTTACCATCCGCCTTCTTTTAACTTTCGTTTTCGCCATCTTATATACGCCGTTCAATCATTCTGAAAGCCTATCTTCCTCTCTTGCTTCTCCGTTGGTTCCAATACTTGCCTTATGGCCTCAAAGACTACCTTGAACTGATAGTCGTACTTTTGTTCCATATCCTCTATTTTCTGTTTGACTTCTTCATAGTTCATGAGCGTTTCCCGCATCTTGGTAAAGGTTCTCATGATCTGAATATGGCTCCAGCTCAATTGTCGTGACAGTGTCGCGACAATTTCAAAATCTGGGAAGAGCTTAGTTCCCGCAAATCATGAGCAAGTACCGAAGTCTTATCATCCCCTTGCGGGGTCTGGATTTCTTTTGACATATGTTTTAAACTTACGCTACCGGAAACTTTTTATTCCCTCTTTTATCTATATTCAATCTCCCTTCTCTTACGGGGCCTGAGCATCGGCTGTGATCAGCCGTTCGCCGCTGCCGATTGTTCGGCAGGTTTCCTTGCCACGACCATGATTTCCATTTCGTCAAGATCGATGGTTCTCTGGCGTTTCCAGTTCCCTGCGGTTCCTCCCCAGATATCGAGCACATTCATGCCTGCCAGTTGGAAAAGCAGGACAAGTTCGGTCGGAACAAAGGCACGTTCTCTGACTCGCAAAGCAGGCACCCCTTCCACGGGAGGAACTTCCGACACCGATGAAAGCGTCAGCGGATCGAAAATGGCCTTCCTTACGTCATCTTCGGTGTGATTTCGAATCATCCGAAAACCATTGAGAACGGTAAAAAGCGTCTTGGCGTTCGGCTTGAGACACCTGCCGATATTGCGGAGAATCGCCAGTGGGTGCTCGATGGCGTCATCTTCGCTGCCAAGAAGCCCGAAAGACCCTTCGCACAGACAAATAGCAGCATCGAACCGATTTCCCAGCGAAAACCTGGCAGCATCCGCATGTATCCATTCTACCTGGACACCTGCTGCCCTGGCCTTGTCTTTTGCCTGAGCAAGCATACCGGAAGAAAGATCAATCCCTGTCACTGAATATCCTCTTCGGGCAAGCTCAACAGAGTGGCGTCCTGTACCGCATCCAACGTCAAGAACGGAATCGCCCGGCGAGAGATCCAATACATCAATCAGGAAATCAACTTCCTGCACCGTGTTCTTTGTATAGCATAGGTTGTCATACCCAGGAGCCTCCAAGTCATGAAATTGCTCCCATGTGCTCTTATCTTTTTTCATATCTCCCGGCTTTCCATTTTTCTGCTGATTGCCTTGTAATCTCAAAGACTACCTTAAATCTTTATTTTCATATTATTTATCATATTCTTCTCTTAATTGAATTTGACTTTTTTATCTCGAATGAGATATAATCATTTACATGAATATCAAACAAGTTAAAGACAAAACATATCATATATTGGCTATACTTACTGTATTCTTTACTTCTTGGGGCTCCGGATTGCAGCAGGCAGCCAGATTCGACTTATCAAAACTGTTTGTCTGGTGCTCAGTTATGCTCATCGTCTTTTGGCTTTTATTTAATCGCAAGGTCGTATTCCCAAGAGCTTTTAATCTTTATATATCATTTGCTTTCCTGCATACGGTAATTACCTATCTGTTTGTATTTCCTGATGAATTAACTTTTGGATATGTAAATACTGTCAAGCTCCATAGCGGGTTTTCAAAGCCAATAGAAGCGGCCGGTATGGGATTAATACGGATTTTTATTCTGGTTTTATTTGCATATGCCTTAGCTGCTTCTTTCAGGACAAAAAAAGACCTTGTAAACGTATGTATTGCATACGGAGCCGGATTTATCTGCTCGTTATCATTAAGTGGATATTGGCTCGAAGGAAGATTAACAGGTGGGTATATGGACCCCAACTTTTTTGGATTGGCAGCAGCTACCGCTATTTTTCTTAACTTTTTTGTAATAATCATGCCAGTTTCTCAAAGGGTAAAAATTGTGTCTACGACATGCATAGGTGTTGGTTTTCTTGGAATATGCCTATCAGGATCGAGAGGGGCCATGTTTGGAGTATTTACCGGAGTGCTGTTAGTTTTGGCGAATTTGCCAATAAAGTACAAGACAGCACTTACTGGTGCCTTAGTGGTAATCTTCTGCATTATTATACCATTTACTCCTTCAAATACCGCTCAGATGATCCATGATCGAGTATCCATTGAAGAAATTCACCATAATCGGGGATCACACCGGATTGACATCTGGGCTGACTATCTTAACGTCCTTCCTGAACATCTTTTATTTGGAACAGGATTAAGACGCTCACAAACTGCGCTAACCAATATCAGTGCATTTAAAATAACATATCCACATAATAATTATCTGGAAGTTATAATTGAGTTTGGGATTGTTGGATTTATCCTCTACCTGCTCAGTATATTTACTCTTTTGAAAAATATATTATCGAAAAAGAAACCATCAAAAGCTATTATTCTTGGTCTCCTGTCCTCATGGCTGGTAATCAGCTTTTTCCTGGGTAACCATTGTGCAAGAGACACCTGGATTATCCTTGCCGTTGTGGCCTCCTATGGATATTCTCCCTGCTGTTCAGCGGTCCCAAAGGGAACAAAGGCTGGGGGGTGATATATGCCATTATTCGCGGCCTGGACTTCAGAAGATACCCCAGCGGAGAAAGGTAAAATATTCTGGTATCTTCCTGGTATCTTCGATAATCCTTTCACCTCTTAATTGATAATAACTACCGTTCCGCTCACTCTGATGAGCTTGCCGGTCTTTTTATCAACAAATAACCAGCCGTCGCTGTTTTCTTCAGATATAACCTTTCCCGTTGACTCCCATTGCTCAACCAATCGCCCGCCACTATAGAGCTTGACAATGCCTGGTCTGCCGATGGTTATTGCATCTTTCATTTCAGCCTGTGTGCACCCTGCAATAAGAAGAATGGTAAGTAGGGGAATTGTCACCCTATATTTCATCTTGTTCCCTTTACTTTCGAAAGCATGATTGGATAGTTCACTTTAATAAAATAACGGAAATAATTGCCGCTGTTTGAGCAATGATAAGACTTACAACCCATTTGATTGTACTTGATTTCGCCTGCTCTATTTCCTTGGTAAGTTTCAATTCAACTTCCCGAAGGTCGCCTTTTGTAGCCAGCTTTTGTTTTTCGGAGTCTATCATTTCCTCAATATCCTTCACGACTATCTGACCCTTATTCCTTGCCGAAGGACTCCGAGAAGATATCGAATAATTCCATTACCTGTGTACTTCTCATTTCGATATCACCTTTTTTTCTTTCTGAGATTCAATCCATTATTCAATCTCGTCTCTCTTGACAATATCAAGTTTATGCCTCTGCATATACTAATAATTTGTATAATTTATCACTCCATTACTATCTTATACAATCCTTATCGGTCTCGTCAAACGAATGCGCCGTAAATTGAGGTTGCGGATTTTGGGATAGAACCCACCTTGAGGTTGCTTCCCTAACGATCTATGTCGCCCTGCGTATCTCCTGTACGTTGACAGGTTTGTGCGCTATCTATTCTTTTTATGCTTCATGATTGATTTACACATTTTCCCAAACTGTTTATCTCTCTGTCTCTTCTCGAAATAGGACATCTCGTTATGGATAGATTCTTTCGTCATTTTCAGGTAATTCTGATATCGTTCCCGGGAAATCGTTCCCTCTTCTATTGCAGCCAATATTGCACAGCCTTCTTCCAGGGTGTGGGTGCAGTCATTATAGCGGCATTGGCCCGATAGCTCCGCTATCTCGGTAAAGGTATCATGAAGACCTGATTCTGCGGCCATTACCCCAAGCTCGCGCATGCCCGGTGTATCGATGATCATTGCGCCGTTTTCCAGAATAACCAGCTGACGGCGGGTAGTGGTATGTCTTCCCCTTCCATCTTTTTCCCTGACAGTCTGCGTTTCGAATAACTCTTCATCTATCAGGTTATTTAACAAAGTGGTCTTTCCAACGCCTGATGAGCCGAGCAGGCAAAATGTCTGCCCGCAAATCAGCAGCTCTTTTACCCTCTCCAGACCTGCATTATCCTTGTTACTGAAAGCCACTATCGGGATATCCGGCATCACTTTCTGAATATCGGCTTTCTTTTCTTCGATTGCCTCAGGAGGCAGCAGATCGCTTTTACTCAATAACACAACAGGATGGATGTTGCTTTCGTTGATCATGACCAGATATCGTTCCAACCGTCTGAGATTATAATTGGAATCGAGCGACTGCATAATCATGGCCGTGTCGATGTTGGCCGCAATTACTTGAAATTCTACTTTTTTCCCCGATGTCTTCCTTGTGAGCACCGACTTTCTTGGAACAATCTCATGAATGACAGCAAAGGATTCATCATCGACAAACTGCGCATATACCCAGTCACCCGCTGCGGGATAATCCAGCGGGGAATCGGCATCGAACATGAGTTTTCCGGTTATTTCCGCAAATATATCATGCTTTCCATTTGAAACGATATAACTGTTCTTATTGACGGCAATTACTCTGGCTATCTGAAAAGCAGCCAGCTTTGCAGGATCGATCCTGTCCTGAAACCCTGGATTAAAGCCTAATTTTTGGATATCCATTGCCATATTTTTACCCGAAAAGCGGCCTGTTACATAACTTCAAGGATAGGTTTTCTGTACAGGATTTCCGCAGCTTATCGACAATGCGTCCTTCTCCGGGCTGACCGAAGGCCCGGTTGTTGACGGTGCGTACTTCATCACAGTCTTTTGGGTGTTCCCTGCGAATCTCAATCACCGTTTTTCTCCTCCGGCAAGCGACCTTAAGGTCTTATAAGCCTTTGAAACAGGATATCTTCGATATTTTGCCGACAATCGAGGACAGCTACAATGTATACATTCTCTTCTGATATTCTATACATAATTCTCCAGGGAGGGATAATAAGCTCACGATATTGATAGATACCCTGTTTCTGGAGCTCCGGTATAATGCGGCATCGTTGGGGAAAGTGGCAGAGACTCGCTGTTTTTTGGTGTAATTCCTGGAAAATTTCCCGGGCATGAGATGGGTTATCATTGGAGATATATTCAATAATACCTGCCAAATCATATTTGGCAGGATTGACCCATATCACTTTATAATTTACGTTCATGTTCCTTGATTATGTTTTCCAGATATTCAAACACTTCCTCTTGAGTTGTAACATTATTGTCTTTTATCGCTTCTTCTCCGATGGAGACAAGCTTTAATATCCCCAGGGCATTGCGCATGTCTTCATAACTTTGCGGGTCTTGCAGAACCGCTTTGGGCTCTCCATTTTGCGTGATAATGACAGGACGATGGGTTTCGTTAACCTGTTTTAATAGATCTGCAGCTCGTGACTTAAGATAGGTTATCGGTTTTATATCTTTTGAAATATTCATGTATATCACCTCCGATCTTTTTATGATACCAAATTCGGACCGCATGTCAAGTGGAGAATTCAGAAGCCTGATGTTCCTCATGTCTCTTCACCCCCACCCAGTCTCCGTCCTCAAATCTTCTCCGCATAGGGTGAGCCCAGAAGTCCTGTCGGTCTGACCAGGAGGACCAGGATCAGGATCAGAAAGGTGACTCCGTAGCCGAGATTCGAATTAACGCTGATGGCCAGGGTTTCCACGATGCCCATCAGGAACCCGCCCAGCATGGCTCCGGGGATATTGCCGATTCCGCCAACTACTGCAGCGACAAAGGCCACGATACCAGGCCACATGCCAAGACAGGGAGACTGAAGCACCCCGTAGGTAAGGCCGTAGAGAATGCCGGCGCATCCGGCCAGGGCACCGCCCAGAGCGAAGGTAAAGGTGATGACCCGGTTGACGTTGATGCCCATCAGTCTGGCCACATCCATGTTATAGGATACGGCCCGCATGGCTTTGCCCATTTTGGTCTTCTTGACGATATATTCGAGCAGAACCATCAGCATGAGGGCAGTGACAAGATCAATGATCTTGATGTTACTGACTGTCAGGCCTCCCGCCAGCGGATAGGCCCTTTCCCTGATCAGGGTCGGGAAGGAGCGAAAGTGAGGTCCGAACACCAGGTAATTGAGGGGGAAGGAAACCTGGTGAGGATCAAGGGACAGAAAATTCTCCAGGAATAATGACACGCCGATGGAGGTGATGAGCATGGTCAGGCGGGGTTTATCTCTCAGGGGGCGGTAGGCAATTGCCTCGATCAGGATATTGATCAGCAGGCAGCCGATCATGGCCATGATCATTGCTATCCAAAAGGGGAGTCCTACTCCTCTGCTCAGCAGGAAATTCCCGGCGAAGCAGGAAAGGTAGACGCCCACCATGAATACATCCCCGTGGGCGAAATTGATGAGCCTGATAATGCCATAGACCAGCGTATACCCCAGGGCGATCAGGGCATACATGCTTCCTTTCTGGAGGCCGTTGATAACTTGCTGGGCCAGAACCTGCCAGCCATAATGCCAGAGGTAGAACCCACCAGCAGCCAGGAGAACGCCGGGCAGAATAATGTCAGCAGGCTTTACTCTTCTCAATGAGTCCGCTTGTCCTTCTTATTTTCATTGATTTAAGGATTAACGCTCAGTGGAGCGCCCCTTACGGGTTGATCCTCTGATAGAAAACCTGACGGCCATTTTCAATCTTGACAATGACTGCGCCCTTGATCGGGTTTCGCTGGGCATCGAAGGTAATCTGGCCGGATACGGCTGCAAAGTTCCTGATGTTTTTCAGAGCATCCCGGATATCTTCACCCTTCAGGCTCCTGGCCGTGCGAAGGGCCTCGAATAAAATGAGACAGGCATCATAGGCCAGAGCGGCCAGGGCATCAGGGTCCTGCTGATACTTTTCGGCATAGGACTTGACGAACTTCTGGACCTGCGGGCTGGGATCATCTTTGGAAAAATGCGTGCTGAAAAAATTCCCCTCCACCGCTTCCTTGCCCAGAACCATCAGCTGCGGCGAGTCCCAGCCGTCACCGCCGATCATGGGAACATCAATACCCATAGCCCGTGCCTGCTTGGCAATCAGGGCCACTGAGCTGTAGTAATTGGGGAGGAACAGAATGTCCGGCCCCGCTGCCTTGATTTTAGTCAACTGCGCGCTGAAATCCTGGGTCTTGTCCTCATCGGTGAAGGCCTCATAGGCCACGATCTCTCCGCCAAGCTCCGTAAACCGGACCTTGAAGAACTCAGCCAGCCCTTTATTGTAATCGTTGCCATTATCAAACAGGACCGCGGCCCTTCTCTTTCCCAGACTGGTAAAGGCAAAATTGGCCATGATCCTTCCCTGGAATGGATCGATAAAGCATGCCCGGAAGATATAGTCGCCGACCAGTGTCACCTGCGGGTTGGTGGAGGCATTGCTGATCATGGGAACATGGGCCTCCTGAGCAATCGGGGCCCCGGCCAGGGAGCATTTACTCATGACTGTTCCAACAATGGCCGCTACTCCATCCTGGTCGATGAGCTTTCGATAGGCATTGGCGGCAGACTCCGGCCTTCCTTCGTCATCCTCGAAGATCAGGTCAATCTTGTATTTCTTCCCTCCAGCTTCGATTCCGCCCTGCCGGTTGATCTCCTCTACAGCCATTCGGCAGGCATTGCGGGTGGATATCCCATAGGTGGCTGCTCCGCCGGTCACCGGCCCGACACCGCCGATCTTGATGGTATTTTCTTTTTGCGCACAGCCGGACTGCATGATAAGTAATCCGCAGATAAGAATCACTGATACGGCATACCTTTGAAGGTAGTTACAAATTCTCTCCGCCATAGTCTCCCTTTGCTCCTTTCATGTTAAGGCCTTACAGATCGAGTCATCGTAATATTTTTCAAATTCATCGGTTATTATAAGAAATTTTCCTTTTTTTTCAAGTGCTATTGTTCCCCAGGCCCCAAATATAATATGTGCTCCCTTACGAGGAGCAGGAACTTTTCTTTCGATAAAATATTTATGGGAATTTTTACCAAGAGAAGTAAAGAAGAAGAGATCCAATCCCTGGAAAAGGCCCTGGCCTATAAGGACCGGCTGCTGAATATTACTCACCAGATTCACTCTGCCCACAATCTGGACGAGATTTTTTTGCGCCTCCAAAAGCCGATTCTCGAGCTGTTCGAGGCTGACCGCATTACCATTTATGCTGTGGATGATGAAAAGGGAGAGCTTTTTTCCCGTTTTAAGGTCGGAGAAGAAATCGGAGAAATCCGCATACCGATCAGCCCGGCCAGTATTGCAGGGTTTGCGGCCTATTCCAAAGAGCCGATCACGATTAAAGATGCCTATGACGCAGCGGAGCTGGAACGGATCAATCCGCAGCTTCACTTCAATCAATCCTATGACCAGAAGAGCGGATACCGGACCAGGCAGGTTCTGGCCTCGCCGATAATGTTTCAGGGAACCCTGCAGGGAGTCATCCAGCTCATTAATAAAAAGGATAGCCAGCAGTTTGCTGCCAAGGATATCGATTCGGTCCGCGAAATTGCCAAAATCATCGGTATCGCCTTTCATAATCAGGCCCTGCGCCAAAAGAAGATGCCCAGCAAGTTTCAGATGCTGGTCCAGCAAAATATCCTGTCCGAGAAAGAGCTGCAGGAAGCCATCCGAAGGTCCCGCGAAAGCAATAAGGCCATTGAGCAGATATTGATGCGGGAATACAAGGTGGCTAAAAAAAACATCCTGGATTCCCTGTCCGATTTCTATCAATGCCCCTTTATCGAATTTGATCCTGAATATAAGATCGATGAGGGAATTTTGGGCCGCCTGAGTCCGAATTACCTGAACAAGCATTTCTGGATGCCCCTGCGAAAGAGTGGCGAAACCATCGAGGTGCTGGTGGATGATCCCCGGGATATTCAAAAAATCGATGAAATCAAGCTCACCCTGAATCAGCAGAAAATTACCCTTATCGGCGCATTGCGGGAGGATATCGTAAAGTTCATCAATGCGGTCAGTAACCCCGTGGACAAAACCGTTCTGAAGGTGGATGAGCTTTTGTCGGAGCTTGATCTTGAGCAGGTCGCTGAAGAGCAGGTGGATGAAGAAGTCGATGATGCGCTCAATGAATCGGACAATACGATCATCAAACTGACCAATCAGCTTATCCGTGAAGCCTATAACCGGGGGGCCTCGGACATCCACATCGAGCCTTACCCCGGAAAGCAGCCGACAATAGTCCGCTACCGCATTGACGGCGATTGCCGAAAATATCTGGAAATTCCGGCAAGCTACCGCCGGGCCATCGTTGCCCGGCTCAAGATCATGTCTCAATTGAATATTGCCGAACGAAGGCTTCCGCAGAGCGGCAAGATAAAGTTCCGGCACAACCAGCGGGAGATCGAGCTGCGGGTGGAAGTAACCCCAACCGTCGGGGACCAGGAGGATGTGGTGCTCCGGGTGCTGGCCTCCAGCGAGCCGATCCCTCTGGACAGACTCAATCTGGCCCCCTACAACCTGAAAAACCTGAAGCATATTATCAGCCAGCCCTATGGCCTGGTTCTGGTGGTCGGCCCCACCGGATCGGGAAAGACCACGACCCTGCACTCTGCCCTGGCCCATATCAATACCCCGGAAAAAAAAATCTGGACAGCGGAAGACCCGGTTGAGATCACCCAATACGGATTGCGGCAGGTGCAGGTGAGAAGTCAGATAGGGCTGACTTTCGCCAGTGCCATGCGCTCCTTCCTGCGGGCTGATCCCGATGTGGTCATGGTGGGAGAGATGCGGGACAAGGAGACGGCGGCCATCGGCATCGAGGCTTCCCTGACCGGCCATCTGGTTTTCAGCACCCTCCATACCAACAGTGCCCCGGAAACCGTTGTCCGCCTCCTGGACATGGGCATGGACCCCTACAATTTCGCCAATGCCCTGCTGGGGGTGCTGGCCCAGCGTCTGGTCAAGACCTTGTGTAAATCCTGCAAGACGGCCTATCACCCCACCCCGGAAGAATTCCAGGAGCTGCGCGCCGAATATGGCGAAGATGCTTTTGACCGGAACGGATTCCGCTACACCGATGACCTGCAGCTCTACCGGCCTCAAGGGTGTCAGGAATGCGGTCAGACAGGATACCGGGGCAGGACCGGGATTCATGAGCTTTTAATGGGCTCGGATACAGTCCGGCATCTGATTATTCAGAGGTCAACCATCGAGGCGATCCGGGACGCCGGGTTGAATCAGGGCATGACCACTCTGAAGCAGGATGGAATCGCCAAGGTCCTTTTGGGGATCACGGATTTAAACCAGGTGCGCAAGGTGTGCATCAAGTAATGAGATAAACTTTCCTGCTTTTTTATCTTGACATTGGAGAAGCGATACCCGATCATGTAATCGATATTCGCCCCGACTATTGGGGTAAGGTATTTTAAACCGATTCTCCGAATGGAAGAAAAATGGAAATCATAACCGACATCAGTCAGATGCACAGCACTGCCAATGCCGTGCGGGAAGCGGGGAAAAGCATCGGCTTTGTCCCGACCATGGGTTTTTTTCATGCCGGTCACCTCTCGCTGATGGAGGCTGCCCGGCAGGATGGGCATACGGTCGTAGTCAGCATTTTTGTCAACCCCATCCAGTTTGGCCCCCAGGAGGATTTGTCCGCCTATCCGCGTGATCTTGCCGCCGACAGCCGGATGGCCAGAGATGCAGGGGTGGATATCCTGTTCGTTCCGGAGGCAGGCGCGATGTATCCTGATCAGTATCAGACCTCGGTTGTGGTCAAGGGCCTGACCGAAAACCTGTGCGGGAGGTTTCGTCCCGGCCATTTCGAGGGAGTGGCCACGGTCGTGGCCAAACTCTTTTCCATTGTCAAGCCGCACGTTGCCTATTTTGGCCAGAAGGACTTTCAGCAGCTTGCGGTTATCCGGAGAATGGTGCTGGACCTCAACCTGGACATCCGGATCGAGGGATTGCCTACTGTCCGCGAAAAGGACGGCCTGGCCATGAGCTCCAGAAACACCTATCTGAGCGGAGAGGAAAGACAGGCTGCCCTGTGCCTCTACCGCTCAATCTGCCGGGCACGGCAAATGAGAGGGGAAGGGGTTGTGCGGGCTGAAAAAATAATCACCGAGATCCAGCGGATCATGGCTCTTGAGCCTCTGGTCAGGCCGCAATACATCCAGATATGTCATCCCGAAACCCTGCTGGATGTGGATTATATCGACGGTCAGGCACTTCTGGCCATGGCCATATATGTTGGAAAAACCAGGCTGATTGATAATTGCCTGCTGTAAAAATTAACAAAGTCTTTTTGCAGGAAAGGTTCTTTAAGGAGAAGATAATGCAACGGATTATCTTAAAATCGAAAATTCATCGGGCCGTGGTTACCGATACCTGTCTTCACTACGAGGGAAGCATCGGCATCAGTGCCGACCTTCTTGAGGCTGCCAATATCCTGGAGGGAGAACAGGTTCATATCTATAACCTGAATACCGGAGGCCGATTTGAAACTTACGCTATCAGGGAAGCGCCCGATTCAGGCCGGATCATCCTGAATGGAGCGGCCTCGAGACTGGCTGCTCCGGGGGACCTTGTTATCATTGCCACCTATGT
This sequence comes from bacterium, assembly GCA_040755755.1. Classification (NCBI taxonomy): domain Bacteria; species bacterium. The sequence goes on from JBFLZW010000061.1 coordinate 83,750, forward strand.
CCTCATGACCGATGCCGAATACCGGAACTTTCAGCCCATCAAGCTGAAGGTGGACCACCTGAACCGGATCGTCCGGGAACAATGACGAGGGAAAATCGTGACATCGATAGCCAAAATCCAGGAAAATATTTTTGTTCATGTTCCTTTCTGCTCTTTCCCTGAGTACCGGTCCAGAATCGCGGACCACCGGCTCAATGTGGAAATCCTGATTACGGCTGATGACCTGGACAGGGAACCCCATGCCTCCATCAGGGAAATAGGCCGTTTTCTCAGCGCACATCAGCTTTCCTGCACTATTCACGGTCCATTCCTCGACCTTGATCCCGGATCGTCCGACAGCCGTATCCGGATGGTTTCACGGGAGCGGTATCAGCAACTGCTGGCCCTCATACCCCCTCTGGCCCCCAGGATCGTTGTCTTTCACGCTGACTTTGATCCTCTTTTCTATGGGGACCGGGCCGAGATCTGGCTGAAGCGGAGCATCGAAACCTGGCTGTCGGTGGCAGAAGCAGCCAAAAAGGCAGGGACCAGAATCGCTCTTGAAAATGTTCTTGAGAAGACACCGCAGATAATTCAGGAACTTATCCAGAAAGTCGATTCCCCTTCATTGGGGATGTGCCTTGATATCGGACATGCGCATATTTTTTCCCCGGTCCCTCTGCCTGACTGGGTCAGCAGCCTGGGATCGAGGATTTTCGAGCTTCACCTTCACGACAATCACGGCCAGGAGGACGAGCACCTTGCTCTGGGAGAAGGAACAATCGATGTTCAGGGCGTGCTGAAAGCGATTCAGCATGAGGGCATATTCCCGGCCCTGACCATCGAAGCCCTGAATGAAGAGCATGTCATGCTCAGTCTCCAGAGATTATCTTCCTGTCTGTCAAGGTAAGGTTTTTTCAGTTTGTCACCTCATGTCACTGGCCGCTGCCGCTTCCTGGAATGACAGGCTCGTCGTGTTCCCCGGCAGGGTGATGTGGAACTCGGTTCCCTTCCCGTTCCCCGAAGATACGGTAATCGTCCCCTGGTATTCCTCGACGATATTCTTGACGATAAAAAGACCAAGGCCGGTTCCCTTATCCTTGCTTTTGGTCGTGAAGAAGGGATTAAAAATCATGTCGGCTATTTTTCCGGGTATGCCGGGACCATTGTCCGTAATCCTGATATCGATTTGATTATCAACGGCAGAGGCCTGTATGGTTATTTTCCCCCCGGCATTCTCTTCCATCGCATCACAGGCGTTATCAATAAGATTGATGAAAATCTGGGAGATTTTTTGCTGATCCCCATATATCGCCAGATCCCGGGGGACAGTTGCATCAACTGTTATACCAAGAAACTTGAGCTTATGCATGACGACATGAAGAGCGTCATTGATGATATCGATCAGCGGGTAGTTTTCTTTTTGAGCATTGCTTTGCCGGGAATAGGTTCGCAGGCTGTTGGTAAGCCGGGATATGCGATAGCAGCCATCGAGGAGACTGGTTAGCGCTCCATCCATACTCCGCATATCTTCCCGGATCCTTTCTCCTTCGGTATTCTTACCGGCATGCCCCTCCACCAGCGGCTTGAGCGAATTCCACAGTAACTGGAGCAGCTTGGCATTCCCCAGGACATGGGACAGGGGATTATTGATTTCATGCACAATGGCAGCGGAAAAGGTACCAAGGGTAGCCAGCCGGTCTGCATGGACAAGCTGGCGGGTTCTTTCTTCGACCATCTGCTCCAGCCTGGTCGCATAACTTCGTATGGTCAGGTGGGTCTTGACGCGGGCCAGGACTTCCTGGACATCAAAAGGTTTGGTGATATAATCGACGGCTCCAAGCTCAAATCCTCTGGTTTTGTCCGCTGTCTCCCCCTTGGCGGTAATGAAAATGACCGGGATATCCTTTTTCCTCCTGTCCTCTTTTAACCGTGCACAGACATCGTAGCCGTCAATCTCCGGCATCATGATATCCAGGAGAATCAAATCGAACTGGGTGGAATCGGTGTGAGCAAGGGCGGTTTTGGCGTCCTTGGCAAATCCCATCTGATAACCGGCTTCTTTCAGGATATTAGCCAGTACCTGGATATTCTGGGGGACGTCATCAACGATCAATATCCGGGAACTGGTTTTGCTGTCATTGACCATTGCATTTCTCCTTGCATCTGCCCTGGGGTAATGATTTGAGTCTGGTAATCAATCCGGGATAAGAATCCAATATGCTCATCATTTTATCGATATCAAAGGTACTCACCTGCAAGATCAAATCATCGCCAAACTGCTGAAGGACCTTGAGTGAATGCCTGTCGCCATATTCTTTTATCCGATGACCAAAACCGGCAATATCGTCAAAAAGGCCATTCTGACGGGCTCTCTTCCATGAATTCATATGCTCGTTTTCCAGTTTGCCGATGATCTCCGGGAGCATGGCCAGAGTTTCAGGCGAGAGACTTTCCGGCTCTTCATTTTTTACCTCCTTATTTTCCACCTTTTTTCCTGCCGTGTCAAATGAGCTGTCTTGAGAGGCTGATAATCTCCCGTGTGGATGCTGCACCCCGGCTGGTGCAATCGATACGCCATGAAGGGTAATCTCAAAAGTGCTCCCTCTATTCACCTGGCTTTTAACCGAGATTGTTCCCCCCATCATTTCCGCCAGACGTTTCGAGATGGTCAACCCCAGTCCGGTCCCTCCGTACTTTTTGGTGCTCTGGCCATCCTGCTGCCTGAAGGCCTCGAATATCTTGCCGTGAGATTCAGGGTCGATGCCGATGCCGGTGTCCTCTACGGCAATGATTAAATCGATTGTCTTCGGATCGTTCTGGTGCAGGGTTTTCCTGGCCGAGAGTTTGATCTGCCCCCGCTCCGTAAATTTGACGGCATTCCCGACGAGATTAAAAAGTATCTGCCGCAGCCGGACATCATCCAAGAGCAGGCTTTCGGGAATGTCAGGAGCTATGTTCATGACAAATTCAAGTCCTTTGCGGGATACGCTCAGGGAAAAGATATCCTTGATCTCATGAAACAGGGGATAGGGATTGACCGGCTCATAGTGGAGCTCCATTTTCCCGGCTTCGATCTTGGAAAGGTCAAGGATATCATTGATTAAGGTCAAAAGACTCTTCCCGCTCGATTTAATGGTTTCAAGGTAGTTTTTCTGTTTTTTATCGGCGATGAGAGAGTCCAGTAATTCGGTAAGCCCTAAAATGGCATTCATCGGGGTGCGGATTTCGTGGCTCATATTGGCCAGAAATTCACTCTTGGCGCTGTTAGCCGCCTCGGCCTCGACGGCCAGTCGTTCGGCGCGGTTCAGGGCGTCCTGCAATGCCTGACGCTGACTTTCCAGCTCGGCTGTGCGCTTGACCACCTCCTCTTCCAGATGTTCCTTATGGCACTTCAATTCGTTGTCCCGGTCCTGAATTTCAGCCAGCATCTCGTTAAATCCGTCAATGAGGGTCCCGATTTCGTCATGACTCTGCTTTCTTGCTCTGACCGAATAATCTTTCTGCTGTGAAATGGTTCTGGCTGTCTGCGCCAGATTCAAAATCGGCTCGGAAATGATGCGCTGGAGCAGAATCGAGAGCAGCATGGCCAGTAAAAAAGCCGCAGATATGATCACGGCCACGATACCGGCTGACTGTTTCATCCGGGAGCGGATCTCGGCCAGGTCATATTGGATAAAAACCGTGCCGATCATTTCTTCTTCCAGATATATCTGATGAAACAGGAAAAGATACTTGTCTTTGAAATAATATCCGGTTTTCTGCGGTTTCGGCGGTACGAGATCCGGACCGGGGCTGCCGGGATGATAGGTAGCGAATACTTTTCCGTCCCGGTTGTAAATGCAGGCAAAGAACACATGCGGCTTGGCATGAAGGGCTGACAGGTTTTTTTCCGCTGCCCTGCGGTCATCGAAAACCAGAGCGCCGGAGCTGTTTGTCCCGATAACCTGGGCCAGGCTGGAGGTATCGTTGATCAGCGTCTGACGAAAGGTTATCGTGTCCTTGGCCATGAAAGCTATCGAAGCAGCCAGCAGGGTGGTCCAACTGGTGAAGGTAATGATCAGATTCAGCTTCTGCTTAATCGAGATATGGCTGAAGAAGGGCATGTCACTTCTGCTCCCTGGCGATGATCTCGGCAGATACAAGAAGCTGTGAGCCCAGCTTCAGCCCGCAGCGCCTGGCAGCATCCAGATTCACTTCAAACCTGAGTCTGCCTTCCTCGATAAAAAAGTTGATGATTCCCCCTTGCTGAGTAAATCCTTTGATATGGCTTATGGTTAAGACACTGCGGTCCCTGACTGTTTTTAACCCTTCCTGGATAAGGGTTTTATCTATCGAATCAAGGAAAAGAATATGGCAGGTTCCGATGTCTTTCATATCTTCGTATTTTCTTACCTGTATTTTCCTGCCCCCGACGGTCTTGCTGTTCAGGGAGAAAAAAACATCGCTCTCAGGATTATTGGAGACAATACAGAGAATAAGCGGGTCATTATCATGATTAAAGGTGCCCTGCGGCCATTCGACGAATTTGGCAAAATTATAAATGAAACCAGCCTTGACCTGATACTCCGAACCGGATAAGGCGCGGGTCTGGGCACTCAGGCCGGCGGGTACGGCAAGCAGTCCGGTGAGCAGCAGTATAGTACATGCTGCGATCACGGCTTTCAGGGAAAGCCTTTGAGCTGGTTTCATGGTTAGAATCGGCATGTTATTTTCCAGTAGATGCTTCGCTCAACTTCTATATTAACCCCGGCTGAGTCGGGTATATATCCCATATACACAAATTCAGAATGACGGTTATTCAGCAGATTCCGTCCCACGACGGATAACTCCAGGTTTTTCCTCAAGTTCCATCCAAGGCGGGCATCCGCTTCCAGGTAACTTTCGGTATAGCTGCCGAGGTTGTCAACATATCGCAGGTCCATATCGAATTCCAGGTCCCGGAGAAGGTCCACAGATGAGTGGACCACCACCTGGTGGTCAGGGCTGATACCTTCCAGAAAAATATTCGGGAGATCCGCTCCAGGTCCCTTCCTGGGATGTCCGGCATCTTCATCAACGCTGGTGTGTACCCGCAGGAAAGTGTAGGAAAAGCGAAGAGCCCAGTATTTTGTTACATCCCAGTTGGCAGCCAGTTCTAAACCATAGGATTCCCCCTGCCCAATATTCTCCTTACCCACAATAAGTTGATCATAATCATTGTAGAATATCGCCGAATCCAGAGAAAAATACTCTTCAGGCTGAATGCGGTATCCAAGCTCGCAGGCAATCAGCTCTTCCGGCTGAACGTGCTTGTCCTCTTTCAGCTCCAAAATTACCGGAGATTTTTGCTTGTCGTTCGGATACTGTGGCTTGCCGGACGTCGATGACGTTGATGACGATGACGGCGATGACGGCGATGACGATGACGGCGGCGGCGGCGGCGCGGGCTGGCTGGTATCCTGTTCATACAGGGATGGCGTCCTGAGAGCACGGGACACGGAAGCCCAGATATTCTGGTTTTGGGGGATCTTATACAGCATTCTGATACTCGGCTGGAATTGAAATCCGCTGTAATCGGTATGCTCAAATTTAGATCCCAGCGTCAATTGCAGCCTGTTCCTGACCACGTCTATTTCATCCTGAAGAAAGGCGCTTACAATATGAGTGTCATGATTTTTGTCTTCCGGCACAAAGATGGGATTATCCCCGCCAAAGTTAAGGCGATCTTGTATCAGGCGGTAGCCAAGCCCCCAGACAATTTCCTGCGGCGCTCCGGAGATGAGCCTGAAGTTGTGCTGAAAGTCGAGGTCAAAGGTATCGAAGCTCTCGGTATGGCTGGGAGCATGGCAAAGCTGTTTCTCCTGCTCTGTCCGGTCATAGTATACCTGCAAAGCCATTCCAGACGAATTGGAAAAAGTGTGAGCCCAACGGCCTAATACATTGCTCCCGGAAAAATTATTGTTAATATTTATGCTCTTTTCTTTTGATCCGGGCCAGACAAAAACCACCTCCCGCTCGCCGTTTTCGCCGTCATAGATATCACCTTGCAGGGTAAGTGAGTCGCTGCCTGAAAGAGACCAGTCAATTCGTCCACCCCCCCGGAGTGAATTCCAGTCATCATTCCCGTGGTCACCGGATTTATTGACAAAGCCATCCCGCAGGAAATATTTCAGGTAAAATCTGCCATAGGCGCTCTCTCCCAATCTGGCACCATAGCGGAAGGCACCAATTCCCAGTTCCTCTTTACCCGATCCTATTACATGCAGTCCTCCCTGGGTATCTTTGGCCTTTTTAGTGATAATGTTAATCACCCCGTTGACCGCATTCGCTCCCCATAAGGTCGCGCCCGGCCCCCGAATCACTTCAATTCGTTCGATATCCTCAAAGAGCGTATCCTGGACATTCCAATAGACACCGGAAAAAGAGGGCGTATAAAGACACCTGCCATCCATGAGCACCAAAAGCTTGTTGGCGAATCGGTGATTGAATCCCCGTGCGCTTACCGCCCAGGTGCTGGAGTTGATCTGCGCTACCTGAAGACCGGGCAACCCCCGCAGCAGCTCAGGAATGCTCGTGGCACCGGACCTGCGAATATCGTCCTGGGTTATGACCGAGATCGCCGAGGTTGCTTCAGAGAGTTTTTGCGGTTTTTTCAATATCGAAACAATCATGACCTGCTTCAGCTCTTCCAGGCTCAACGAAGTGAAGTCAATCGGCTCCTCCTGGGCCTTTTCCTGGCCATCCGGTCCCTGGTCATCAGCACGGCAGATTGGCGCTGTGAACCAGGACAGCAGAAAGCAGATGGCAATGGCGGCAGTTATGAATATTCCTCCATAGCTCCACCGAGTGTCATTACGATTCCACGACCGATATTTCATGTATTCCTCCCGGGAAAATTCAGCGAGCATTCCTTCCGTAAGGTTCTGCTGGCAGTCATTATTATCGAAGATTATCAGATAATGCGGCAAGACACTTTACCACAGATACATGATAATTTTAAGATATAAAACCTGCAAAAAGAATGCCCGTAGCTCCGGCTCAGTACACGGCGCGATAAATCCGCGGCCAGTTAGGATCGACCAGGAGATCGCGTGCGGTATTGGGTGGGGCAAAAAAGCAGCCCCACCCTCCATGTGGTCGATGCCTTTCTCAGGGGGGAATAGCTCATCGGCGATGTGGAGTCTTTTTGTCTCGCCCATTTGGTCGAAGCATTGAGAATCTTTGCTCTTCCGTCTATTGTCAATTTGGATGAATAGTGATATCTTAGGCTCGATGAGCCGCCTGGCACAGTTTTTGATATATTCTTACAGTAAATAAGATTAGCTTATCCCATCACCTGGTGAAATCAACTTTCAATAATACGGATAAAATAAGGATCCCCTGTATGACGATGCAGTTAACGGTTTTACTCATAGATGATGAAGACCAGCAGCTCAAATTATTACACACCTTTTTGACCCGGCAGGGCCATAAGGTCTTCACTGCCGACAATGGGCAAACCGGATGTGAGATCGCCCAGAAAAATATCATCGATCTGGTAGTATCGGATTTCCGTATGCCCGGGGGCGACGGTCTCATGGTCTTAAAAAAGGTCAAAGAGCTGAATCCTGACATCGAGGTAGTCATCATGACTGCTTTCGGAAGTGTTGAAGATGCCGTGGGGATCATGAAGGCCGGGGCCTACGATTATCTGCCCAAACCCGTTGACCTTGATGAATTTGATCACCTTATCAAGCGGATCCAGGAAAAGCGATTACTGGTTGCTGAAAATCGGCTCTTGAAGCAGCAACTCCAGGAAAAAATCAAGTTCGACGGCATTTTTTCCCAGAGTGGCGACATGGACGAAGTAATGAATATGGCAGCTCGCGTCGCACCGAGCAAGACGACCGTCCTGGTGCGGGGGGAAAGCGGCACCGGAAAGGAACTGATCGCCCGGGCCATCCATTATGCCAGTCCCCGGAAGAACAGGCCCTGGGTGGTGGTAAACGTTGCCGCGTTATCCGAGAGTTTGCTGGAAAGTGAATTGTTCGGTCATGAGCGGGGTGCCTTCACCGGAGCGATGCAGCAGAGAATCGGACGTTTTGAACAGGCCGATGGAGGAACCCTGTTTATCGACGAAGTCGGGGATATTCCTTTATCCGTTCAGGTAAAGTTATTGAGAGCCATTCAATTCGGACAGATCGAGCGGCTGGGTGGAAACAAAACCATTCAGGTCGATGTACGCATACTTGCCGCCACGAACCGAAATCTCGAAGAAATGATCAGGAACGGAGAATTCCGGGAAGACCTGTATTACCGGCTCAACGTGGTCACCATAGTGCTTCCTCCCCTGCGGCGTCGGAAAAGAGATATCCCCATCCTGATCGATCAGTTCATCAGGAAGTTTTCGATGGAAAACAATAAAAAGATCAAAGGCATTACCCGCGAAGCACTGGATCAGTTAATGAGGTATGATTACCGGGGGAATGTCCGCGAACTGGAGAATATCATCGAACGGGCCGTGGTTCTCTGCAGAACCGAATATATCACCCAACAGGATTTACCCATACAAATACAGATTGTTTCCGGAAAAGAGATCTTAGACCCCTCCAATGTATCGGGCAACTATGAAGCGAAGATGAAAGCCTTTGAGACTGAAATGATCCAGGAGGCAATGAAACTCAATAACGGAAACCAAAGTGCAGCCGCCAGAATGCTCGGTATCACCGAAAGGCATCTTCGCTCCCGCCTGGAAAAATTAGGGTTAAAAAGCAAACCGTAACTGCCTGCCCATTGCCGTTCTTCATCAGGGAGTGGCAACGAATTCTTCCAGAATTCGACCTTTCAATTCGACCTTTCAGTCTAAGAAAGTCGTCCACCAGGTCTGATTCGATAAACAACCTTCTTCTGGCGGTCCATATTATCTGTTGATTTTAAATAACTTATTTTAATTGGCATAATCTGGCACAATAGTTGAACAGGGTATTGCCGTGAATGGCCACAGCAAGCAATACCAGGGATCGATCCCGTTGCTTGAAGCACAGCCATCGCCCGGAAAGGAGGTGGAATGCAATTATTTGAAAAATTAAGCTGATGTTATCATTTTCAGAGAAAATGTCCATGAGATAATAATAAACTGGAGAAAAGATTATGAAATTTTACCGTAGATTAAGCGTTATCGTTCTATTGTTCGTTTTCGTTTTTGGCGTAACACGTGCTTTTGCTCTGCAGAGCAGGAAAGCTGGACAATCCCCTGCCAATACCGCGGGAAAAGCGTCTCTCTGGCAAATAAACCAGGCGGCACCTGCCAGGCAGGTATCTCAGCCCAGGCTCACTTCCACACTACCCCAGGCGAATTTTCCCTCCAGGCAACAGCCGCCGTTTGGCAAACGACAGGGTGGTGGAGCTGGCCACGCCGATGTCTGTACAGACGGAACCTACCTCTATGCCGTTCAAGGTCCCCTGATTCATCAGTATGCTATCCTTGACTTGAGTCTGGTGAAGAGCATAGAATTACCCCAGACGGCAGTTTCTTCAGATACCGAAAACAGCACTGCCACCCTGCCTCCGCCGCCCGGACCAGGACCGTCTGCTGTCTGCACGGATGTAAGTTACCTGTATGTTCTGCAAGGGTCCCTGATGCATCAGTATGCTCTCCCTGACATGGCATTCATTAAGACTGTGGAATTACCCCAGCCGGAAGTGGCGGCGGATACTGAAGATACAACCCCTATCCTGCCTCCGCCGCCCGGCCCCCGTCCATCCAGCATCTGTACAAATGGAAGTTTCCTCTCCGTGGTTCAAGGTCACATGGTGCTTCAATACACGCTCCCTGACTTTACTCTCGTAAAGACCGTGGAATTACCCGTGCCGGAATCTCTATCTACAGCCGGGCAGGAATGAACAGCTCCCTGACCGAAGATAGGATGCAACAGTAATTGTCATCCTGGCCGCAAACCTTTGTCCCCGATAGAACACAAGGGGGGTCAGAATCCAGAATACAGGATTTTTTCTGGATTCTGACCCCTGAATGGCTATAATATCATCGTTCACCCTTTTATCAATGGTTCTTCCGGCAGTTCACCATCAATCCCGATTCGACCGCGCGGTTTTATAAATCGCCCGTACAGTCGAGTTTTAAACTTAGCCGGTTCCTCTGACGATCTCCTAATATTTATTGATCTCAACACGTTATATTGATACGGATAATTTGGCATGATAATTGAGCAACAGAATAGTAAGCTCACGGAAATCCTGCTCCGCGAGAGTAAGGTGTCATGATGGATCGGAAGAAAACAGCACCAAAACAATTCAGCCTGGTGATACAGTAGAGGTTAGCCGGTGGTCAAAGAATTCAGGCACACAGGATTAATCCTTCTCCTTACAGGGATACTATTCCTCTCGGCATGTGGTGCCGGCGACCCGGGCAAAGCCAGGGACGGTTCGGGGAAACTGGCAGTCAACGAGATCATGGCCGAGGACGCTGATGGCGGACCTGATTGGATTGAGCTGTATGCCATTGGTCAGGAGCCTGTTTACCTGGGTGATTACTCACTGGCTGACGATAATCCGGGGCGGAAGCCTGAACCCCTGCCCGACATTGTCCTGAAGCCCGGTGAATTTATCGTTGTCCAGGCTACTGAGCAGGAACCTGGGGATGGCTCCATTTCCGTGCCATTCAAGCTGGGCTCCGATGACAGCGTGAGCCTCTATTATTTGAACGCTGAAGTTGTAGATGAGCTGGATTGGAAAGCAGGGGATGTGCCGGCCGGCTCCAGTTATGGCCGTCTGCCCGACGGTACGGGTGCGGCCCGCACACTGACCCCGACCCCGAACACCGTGAACAGGGCGGCTGAGGATTCCCCTGCGGAGGTGGTTCCAAAACCTTCTCTGGTTATTAATGAAATTGTGGCCGCAGATGCTGGCGGCGGCCCTGACTGGATCGAGCTGTATGTCCTCGGCGAAGATTCCGTTCATCTGAATGATTATGCCTTGATTGACGACAGCACCGATCGTGAGCACGCATTCTTGCCTGATATTACCTTACAGCCCGGTGAATTTTTCATTGTCCTGGCCACTGATCAGGAGCCCGAAGACGGCTCCTTCTCCGTGCCCTTCAAACTGGGCTCTGATGACTGCGTCAGCCTTTACTATCAGGATACCAACATTATCGATGTGCTGGACTGGGGAGCAGGAGATGCACCTTCGGGCGCGAGCTATGGCCGCCTGCCCGATGGCACCGGCAAACCCCGGACACTCACTCCAACCCCTGGCGGGGTAAACTCAGGGGGTGGATCATGATGAGGTAATGCAAAATGGGCCCTCACTCTACTCAAAAAATTTTCAGCCCTGCGCAACTCAAAGTCAAGCTTTTCCCTTTCAAAAACTCCTTACTCAGGGGACTCTTTTTAAGGGTTTTTGAAAGAAAACGGAGTGGGGGCCTTTTCATACAACAGACAACAAGAAGAGAAAGGGGACAGCATGGGAATGTGATGCATGCAATTATCAGCTTAAGGACAGCGATTTTCTCCCTCTCCCCTTCGGGGAGAGGGCTGGCAGGTGAGGGGGGTATCTAACCGTCCGCGTAATTCCTGCACCGTGTACTTGGTTCTGAATTTCATGCTATTGGATGAAGAGAATTTTAAGGATCTTTTGAGTTCCGGCAATTTGTCCGGGTTAGGGAAGATAAGACAATGAAGAACATTAAGCACCGCATATACATAACCTTAGCAGCATCATTGGCTGTACTTTACACAGCAGCGATGTATGCTGGAGGCATCCAGGCAGCAATGACCGGGTCGGCAGCGACCGGTGAAACGGTTGTTGGCAAGCCTGTGGCCGCCTCCGGCCTGTATGACGAGACGATATTACGGACCATATACCTTGAATTCGCCCAGAAAGACTGGTGGCAGCAGTTAATTACTAACCACAATGCAGGCAGGGACGAGAATCTTGTCGCCGATCTTATCATGGATGGGGTTACTTACCCTGGCGTCGGGGTCAGATTCAAGGGCATGACATCATATCAGATGACAGGAAATTCCCAGAAGAAATCCTTCAATATCGAGCTGGATGCAACAAATCCCGATCAAAGGTTGATGGGGTATAAAACCCTGAATTTGAACAATGCCAGTATGGACCCCTCGTTCATCCGCGAAGTGCTCTATTTCAATATCATGAGAAAATATGTACCCTGTCCTCAGGCGAATTTCGTCAAGCTCATCATCAACGGCGAAAATTGGGGAATTTACGTTAATGCGCAGCAAAACAACTCGGACCTCATCGAAGAGTGGTTCCAGAGCAGTGATGGTGATCGATGGAAGGTAGGAGGAGGAATGGGCGGAGCTTTTACCATCGGCACGGGAGGCCCGCAGCGGCAAACATTTGCAGAATGGGCAGCCAGCACTGCGGCAAAGGACATGAACGGTGATGGCCAGATTACGGAAGAGGATTATGTTTCCTTTCTGAACTCCCAGCGGCCGACTGGCGGCAGGACACAACAGCCGACATTTGGAGAATGGATGGCCAGTCCTGAGGCGAAAGACCTGAATGGGGATGGCCAGATTACGGCGGAAGATTTCAATACCATTGTCAGCCCCTGGAGAATACCCTTGGGTACCACTCAACAGGCTCCTCCCGCTGGCATACTCCCTGGGGGGACCCCTCCGGTAATGCCCTTTGGGGATCCTAACATGGTTCCTGGCGGGATGCCGTGGATGATGCCATTCGGTGATCCTAACACGGCTGCTGCCGGTGGAATGTTTGTTGCTGGTGGCATGCCTCCCGGTGGTATGTTTGATCCTAACATGGTTCCTGGCGGGATGCCGTGGATGATGCCATTCGGTGATCCTAACACGGCTGCTTTTACATGGGGAGGCAGGGGTGGTTTTGGTGGCATGGCTGTTGATCCTAACAGGGTTGCTGCTGGCGGCAATATGATGTTTGGTGGCGGCGGCGGTATGATGATGTTCGGCGGTGGTAACGGCGCTTTGACCTGGCTGGGAACTGACAGCGCTCAATACGAACAGGCGTATGAATTAAAGTCAGGGAAAACATCCGATCCGTGGGCAAATCTGATTACAACCTGCGACATCTTAAACAACACGCCCCTGGAGCAACTGCCGGACACCCTGGAGTCTGTCCTGGCTGTCGATCGGTGGCTGTGGTTCCTGGCACTGGAGAACATCTTCACGGACGAGGATAGTTATCTGACCAAGGGCTGGGATTACCAGATCTATTATGAAGTGGAAACCGGGCAAATTCACCCCTTGGAACATGATGGCAATGAGACTTTCAATTCCCGTGATGTCAACCTCGATCCGTTTTCAGGCGAGAACAGCACGAGCCGTCCGGTGATAAGCAGGCTTCTGGCTGTCCCGCAGTTCCGTCAGCGCTACCTGGCACACCTGAGAACCATCATCAACGAGTGTCTCGATTGGAACATCCTGGCACCGCAGGTCGAAGCCTATAAAGCGCTCATTGCCGATGAAGTCAGGCTGGATACCAAGAAGCTGTATTCGAATGATCAATTTGAAAAAAGTTTCACCGATCTTGAGAATTTTGTGAAAAATCGCCGGAATTACCTGCTTAACCACGAGGAAATAAACAGAGCGGCTCCTCAGATTTCTTCGGTTGCCCGCACGGTATCGCAGGGAGATAGTGCTTCCCCCCTCCCTGGTCAATCCGTAAGAATAACGGCTCAGGTTGAGGGAGAGGCTGGCATCGGAGATGTTACCCTCTATTATGCCGCAGGAGCCGTCGGATCCTTTACCCGTGTGTCCATGTTCGATGATGGTGCTCATGGGGATGGGAGAAAAGGTGATGGCATGTATGGCGGGGAAATCCCTCCCTGCCCTGCGGGCAGCCTGGTCCGTTATTATATTGAAGCCAGGAGCGCTGATACGGTACAAAGCACCTCTTTTGCACCTTCGGGTGCCGAACATCGGGTTTTCACGTACAGCGTGTTCATCCCCGTTGCGGTAAATACTCCTGTTGTTATCAACGAGTTAATGGCAAAAAACGAGGCGACTATTCAGGATCCCCAGGGAGAGTACGAGGACTGGATCGAGCTTTTGAATGTCAGCAATCGGCAGGCAGACCTTTCGGGAATGTATCTGAGTGACAGGGAAGACAGCCCCCTCAAGTGGAAAATACCGGAGGGAACGGTGATTGCTCCGGGAGGTTATCTGCTGATTTGGGCTGATGAAGATGGGAGTGATCAGCCAGGGCTCCATGCCAATTTCAAGCTCTCGACCGATGGGGAAAGTGTCATGCTCGTGGATACGGACGAGCGGGGAAATGCCATTCTCGATTCCGTGGTGTTTGGAAAACAGGAGGCGGATGTATCGTTCGGGAGGTTCCCGAATGGCACTGGCCAGCTTCAGTCCATGTCCCCGACTCCCAATGGCGAGAATCTCTCCTTTGTTTCCGGTGGAGGCATTTCCGGTAATCAGACATTGGATTCGGATAAAGATGTGGATGGATACGAAACCGGCGAAGGAGACTGTGCTGATAATAACCCGGCTGTACATCCAGCGGCCCAGGAAGCTTGTGACGGCATAGATAATGACTGCGATGGCCAGGTGGATGAAAATCTGACCAGAGCTTGTTCCAGCGCCTGCGGCATCGGAACGGAGACCTGCCGGAATGGCCGGTGGGCCGGGTGCACTGCGCTTCAACCCCAGGCCGAAGTCCGGGATGGCAAAGATAATGATTGTGACGGCCAGGTGGATGAGGCAGAGCCTCTGGCATCGCTCATTGAAAAGGTTTCACCTTCGCAGGCAAAACAGGGGGATAAGAATGTAACCGTTGCCATAACCTTAAGCCAGCAGGCAGCCATGCTTCCTGCCGGGATTACTCCAGTCAGCGTGAAGATTGCTACCCTGACGGGAAGAGATATGAACCGCAACGGACTTCAGATAACAGCCGTATTTGACATTCCGGCAGATGAGCCGCCTGGGATGAAGGACATTTCCATCGAGTTTCCTGCATCGGGGGGCACTGCGCCAGGCGGTGGAGCCCAGTTCCCAGGCGGATTTCAGCCTCCGGCAGGGACCCAGCTTCCGGCTGGATTTCAACTCCCGACTGGATCACAACCCCCAGCCGGATTCCAGCCGCCAGCCGGGTTCCAACCCCCTGCCGGATTTCAGCCTCCGGCTGGAATGCAGCTTCCAGCAGGGGCTCAGCCTCCGGCAGGGGCTCAGCCTCCGGCAGGACAGGGTATGCCCATAGCCATGCCTCCCAGTGGTCAGAATATGATCTTCACCAGGTCAGCCGCATTTGAAATCCTGGCAAGTAATGCCATTAACCCCGGACTCCAGCCGCTGGATGAGCTCCCCCCCCGGCTTTACCTCAACGAGTTCATGGCTGATAATACCGGCACGATTGAGGACCCCGACGAGCCGGGAAAGTTTGAGGACTGGATCGAAATCTACAATTCAGGCAATTCGGCTGTCAATATGGCCGGTATGTATCTGACCGATGATTTGACCAGGCCGACCAAATGGCAGATTCCGGAGGGAGTGAGTATTCCGGCCAAAGGTTACCTGCTTTTCTGGGCTGATGAAAATAAAGGGCAGGGGAATACTCATGCCAACTTCAAGCTCAGTAAAAGCGGGGAAGCGATCGGTCTGTTCGACACCGATGCCAGAGGAAATGCGGCTATCGATACCCTGACCTTCGCAGCGCAGACCACAAATGTTTCGCAGGGAAGGGCGCACGATGGTGGAGAGCCCTGGGTGTCGTTCGATAAACCTACCCCCGGCTCTGCAAATTCCATAACCCAGGCGGGAACCATGACCGATACTGATTCTGACGGTGTGCCTGATCAGAGGGACAACTGTCCGGCTGTTTCAAACAGGGACCAGCTTGATCCCGATGGTGACGGCATTGGGGATGCATGTGATGCCTGCTTCAACGATCCGGCCAATGATGCTGATGGGGATGGAATCTGCGCTGATGAAGATCCCTGCCCGAATAATCCCATTCATGGAGACCTGAATGGAGATGGAAACGTTTCTCCGGCAGACGCTCTCAGTGCGTTTCGGTGTTACCTCAGCCTGGCCGCCTGTCCTGATTGTGCTGATGTAGATATGAACGGCAGTGTTACTCCAGCGGATGCGCTGTGCATTTTTAAAAAATATCTAGGACTGCCAGGTTGTCTGGATTGATTTTTATCAGTAAGAGAGGGCAAAGTCAGCCATGACTTTGCCCTCTCTTGCATTTTTCCTCTGCGGTTCATTCACTTCGCGCCTGCCTTCGCTATCATAATTTCCATAAAGCTGTATTCAATATGCAACCCATTCGTCCGTCCCGGCTGATAGATCGTCCGGATGGGCGAATTAATAATGAGGAACAGGCTCATAACAAGCAGGTAAGATCAATTTTCCAATGGGTTACGAAGTGAAACACCCTTGGCATGATATTTGAGTTATCATGATAGTGAATTCAGAAGCCATACAGCAGCATCTCGATCGTTATTACGAATAAATCCAATTCCCGTTCTGAATCAATCGAGTTTCCTGCACCGCAACTTCCCGGGGCGGATGGTGGAGTTCAGCCTCCGGGTGGATTCCAACCTCCAGGTGGATTTCCGTCCCCTGGCGGAATCCAACCCCAGCAGGATTCCCGCCACCGGGCGGATTTCCGACGGGCGGGGGCCAACCACCCGGCGGATTTCCGCCATCTGGTGAGTTCCCGGCCCAGGATGGTCAGAACCTGACTTTTACCAGGGCTCAAGGATTCGAAATTCAGCCCATGGGGTAGGAGGAAGTAAGTAATAGTCAGGTAATAGTGTCTATAAGGAGTACGGAAATTCGATTTTATCCTCTACCGGCCTCCCTGCTACCGGAGGCCGGTAGACCCGTGATGACAATCCACCAGGTATTTTATTTGCAATAGTATTTGAGCTCCTCGATGAGGAGCTCGATTATAATAGTAGGGAGGACTTATGGAAGTTAAAAGGAAAATTATTTTTCGTACCGCTCTTTTTATTCTCCTGGATTTTTTGGCTGTAGTGGCCATCAGAGAGATGGCCCATCTGTACGGGGAGCTTCTCTGGTTTAAATCTCTGCACTATTCCCCGGTATTCTGGACTATTTTCCTGACCAAGTGGTCAGTGTGGTTCATTTTTGGAATGGCCTTTGTTCTGGTGGCCGGCATCAACATATACCTGGCCAGGAAAATCGGGGCTCCCAAAAATCACTGGGAGTTGTCTTACCGGACTCAGGAGCCGGGCGGGGTAAAGGTTATTCCCCTTCAACCGGAGCAGGTCGATAAGCTGCTGATCGTGGCCTGTCTTCTCCTTGGCGGGCTCATGGGACTGTGGCCTGCTCTTCGCTCCTGGGACTCATTCCTGCGCTTCCTGTATCAGAAGCCCTTCGCCCAGGTGGACCCGATTTTCCATCGGGATATCGGATTTTTCGTGTTCACGTATCCAATTTATGTTTTCTTGCAGCAATGGCTTTTTTGTGCACTCCTGATAACCAGTGTGCTGGTGGGCTATATCTATGTCAAAGATAAGGCCATGAACCTTAAGCCGGGCGAGATCAGCTTCACTCGGAGGGCCAAGGTTCACCTGTCGGTGCTGAATGGTTTTATCCTGCTTCTCATAGCCTGGGACAGCAGGCTGAAATTGCTGGGACTTCTGTATTCCAACCGCGGGGTGGTTTTCGGTGCCGGCTATACGGACATGAATGCTCAACTGATTGCTTATTGGGTCTTTATCGTTATTGCTGCGGTGTGTGCACTGGTATTCTGGTTCAATACCTCGGCTGAAGGATGGAAGTGGCCGCTCATCGGTCTGGCCACGCTCTTTGCCCTGTCCATCCTGGGAAATAATTTTTATCCCTGGGTGTTTCAGAAACTTGTTGTTCAGCCAAATGAATTAACCAAAGAGGAGCCATATATCCAGCGTAATATCCAGTATACCCGGGCCGGATACAATCTGGATAAGATTGAAGAGAGAGACTTTCAGGCTTCGGCGAACCTGACTCTCGAAGACATCCGGAAAAATTCCCCGACCCTGAAGAATGTCAAATTGTGGGATAAAAGTCCCCTGAAACAAACCTACCGTGAACTGCAGGAGATGCGCTTATACTACAGCTTTGTCAGCGTGGATGAGGACCGCTACCTCCTGGATGGGAAAAAAACCCAGATCATGCTCTCCGTCCGTGAATTGGACCAAAATAACCTCCCCCCTCAGGCTCAGACATTTGAAAACAGATATTTCAAGTATACCCACGGTTATGGCCTGTGTATGAACCTTGTCAATGATGTAACCGAAAAGGGATTGCCCAACCTGATTGTCAAAGATATTCCTCCGGCCAGTCAATCACTGCTCAATATTTCCCGGCCTGAGATTTACTATGGTGAAAAAACCAAAGACTTTGTTATTGTCAATACAAAATCCCAGGAATTCGATTATCCCAAGGGAGACACCAATGTCTACACGAAATATCGAGAGAAAAGCAGCGTTCCCATCGGTTCTTTTTTTAACCGGCTGGTTTTTTCAATCAAATACCTGGAGCCCAGGATTTTGTTTACCAACTACCTCACGCCGCAAAGCCGGATACTGATCCACCGTCAAATCAAGGACCGGGTCAAGACCCTGGCGCCTTTTTTGACCTACGACCGGGACCCCTATGTAGTGGTGTCGGATGCCGGGCGCATCTTCTGGATTCTCGATGCATATACCACTACCGATATGTATCCTTATTCCGAGCGAATCGCCCTGGCCTCGGATTCCGACCTTTCCTCTCCGGTGATGTCGGCTCTTTCGGCAGACCGCAAGGCCGGGATGAAGATGATCAATTATATCCGCAATTCGGTGAAAATAACCATCGATGCCTATAGCGGGGAAACTACCTTTTATATGGTGGATGAGGAAGAGCCGATTATCCGGACCTACCGGAGAATATACCCCCGGCTTTTTAAACACTTCTCCAGAATGCCGCAGGACTTGCGGGCTCACATCCGCTACCCCCGGGACCTGTTTGAAATTCAGGCTCACATGTACCGGCTCTACCATATGAGTAATGCCCAGGTATTTTACAATAAGGAAGATTTATGGGACCTGCCGCTGCAGCGAGGAGTTACCGGGCAGACTGGTTCACCGATGCGGGGGTATTACCTGACCATGCGCCTGCCGGACTATCAGGAAGAGGAATTTTTGCTCATGGTTCCGTTTACTCCTGACAGTAAAAGCAACATGATTGCCTGGATGTGCGCCCGGTGCGATGGACCGGATTATGGCAAGCTGTTGGTATATAAGCTGCCCAAGGAAAAGCTGATTTACGGCCCCCGTCAGATCGAAGCCCGTATCGACCAGCAGACCGAGATCTCCAGCCAATTGACCTTATGGAGCCAGCAAGGGTCTGATGTCTTCAGGGGGGATTTACTGGTAATTCCCATTGAAGAATCCATTCTCTATGTCGAGCCGGTTTATCTTCTGGCCAATGATCGAAGCAACGTACCCGAGCTGAAGCGGGTTATTGTCGCCTATGGGGAAAAAATAGAGATGAAGCAAACGCTGTCTGAGGCTTTGCAGGAGATATTCGGTCAGGAAACTGCCCAGGTTCCTTCTCTGACGGCGTCACAAGATCCGCATCTCCTGGAAGAGCATGATCTGTGCCAGATCCAACCGGCAGGACACCGGATGGCCAATCAGTCGATTATCGATCTGGCCAGAAGGGTGACCCAATGTTTTCAAGCTTCTACAGACAGCTTCCGGAAAGGTGACTGGGCTGGATATGGACGGCACCAGGAACAATTGGGACAGGTCATTCGAGATCTGTCGGCAGCTTTACAGGAGAGTGATAAAATGCGGCACACCCTTACCGATCATCAATCCGATCATCAATCTCAACCCCATAACCCTCTCTCCGACAGTAATTTTTCGAGCAGGCTGGCACACCGGCAATAGGCATCATAAAAGTGCCGGGATTACCCTGTTCAGGAGTGCTGATAGCGGGACTGTCGAAGGTGGCTGGGGATAGAACACGCAAAATTCTTGGACGGTTGACCAATAACCTTATACTCGGTTATAATGGTCAATTATGGAAGCAGGCAAGGAGCCAGGATGGAATACATTCAAGCAGATATTCGCCGATCTTTAATCCTCTTTCTTTTTCTTTTGGTTATGGCCATAAGCGCATGTAATAGTAACTCTAACGGCAATCCAAATCGAAAAAATCATATAATTACTATTGCCGGTTCTACTTCTGTTATGCCTTTCACGGAAAAATTGGCTGAATATTTTATGATCGATCATTCAAATTATTCAATTAATGTTCAGGGTGGCGGTTCAACCGCCGGTATTCAGTCCTGCCTTAACAAAACCTCGGATATAGGTATGTCTTCCCGAGAGCTTAAAGAGGATGAAAAAGAGCTCAACGAGATTGTGATATGCTATGACGGTATTGCCCTCGTGGTCAACCCAAATAATTCAGTAGAGGCTCTTTCTCTTCAACAGGTAAAAGATATCTTTAATGGGAAGATCACTAACTGGAAAGAGTTAGGTTGGATCGACCGTAAAATAGATGTCGTAACTCGCGAGGAAGGCTCCGGGACCCGAGGCAGTTTTGAAGATTTGGTTATGCAAAAAGATAGCATTGATGATAGTATTATGGTTCAGGATTCTAACGGATCAGTAAAGGAGGTTGTGGCGACTGATCCTTATGCCATAGGGTATATCTCTCTTGGATTAGTGGACAAAAGGGTTAAAGCAGTTATCATAGATGGCGTTTCCCCTTCAATAACTAATATTAAACAAAAAAAATATAAAATTGTCCGTCCTTTTCTGTATTTAACCAATGCTGATCCTCAAGATGGAGCAAAAAAATTTATCGAATATGTCCTTTCTCATGAAGGACAGAGTATCCTGAAAAAAGAAGGTCTGGTTTCCATACATGATTGAGAAATCTGTTTCACAAGATAGATATATGAGGGGCCTTTTCATGGAGCTTGCGTCTTCATTCCATATGACCGAAAATGGCATTCCCCGAGAACGGTATATTAAATGGGTTTTGACGATGTTTGCCTTTTCGTCAATTCTGTTTTTATTTCTCATTTTTATATTTATCTTTATCGAAGGATTACCATTATTCAGCAAAGTTGGCTTCAATAAAATCATTTTTGGCTTCAAGTGGGCACC
Source organism: bacterium (assembly GCA_040755755.1). NCBI lineage: Bacteria > bacterium. The sequence continues at coordinate 104,841 of JBFLZW010000061.1, forward strand.
TACGAAAGGTTTTTTCGGTATTTTCCCTATGATCATTTCTTCCTTCTTGGTGACCATTGGTGCGTTAATAATCGGTGCCCAACTGGGGCTTTCCTGTGCTATCTATCTTTCTGAATATGCAGGGAAAAAAATGAAAATATTCCTCAAACCAGGGCTGGAGCTTCTGGCCAGTATTCCTTCGGTGGTTTATGGGTTTTTAGGGTTGATCTACATCGTCCCCTTGATAAGAAACTATCTCGGAGGTTCCGGTTTCTGTCTTCTTACCACATCAATGGTCTTGGGTATAATGATTTTACCGACCATTATCAGTATCTCATATGATTCTCTGCAAAGTGTACCTAAGACTTATCGGGATGGTTCATTGGCTATGGGAGCAACCAAATGGCAAACTATACGTATGGTGGTCGTTCCTTCTGCCAGTTCGGGTATCCTGGCCAGTTTCATTTTAGGAATGGGCAGGGCCATCGGTGAAACTATGGCTGTGATCATGGTTGCAGGAAATGCCCTCAAGATTCCTGCCGGCCCTCTGGAACCATTACGGACACTAACGAGTAACATTGCCCTGGAACTTGCCTATGCCAACGGTGATCATCGTAAGGGATTATTTGCTACCGGGGTTGTTCTGCTTATTATTATCATGATTCTTAACTATATAGCTAATTTTATCTTTAAAAATAAAATAATTAAATAAGATAATTACATGAGAATCAATCCGCGGATTACCGATAAGCTCGTTCAAATAGTTTTTAATTTGCAGGCATTCTTTGCCGTAAGCGTTTTAGTCGTTATTATTGTCATCATCTTTGTCAAGGGTTTTGCCAATTTCAACCTGGAGTTTATTCTTTATCCTCCAGGGAATATGGGGAGACAGGGAGGAATATTCCCTTCGATTATCAGCACATTTTTTTTGGCCATGCTTTCTATACTTTTGGCAACTCCATTGGGGGTTGGTACGGCGATTTTTCTCACCGAGTATATCAAAGAATCCACCTTGACCAGGATAATCCGCTTTGGTGTAGAGTCCTTGGCCGGTATTCCATCCATTATCTATGGCCTGTTCGGATTTATATTTTTTGTTATAAAATTAAAGATGGGCTGGTCATTGTTAGCCGGTTCTCTGACCGTAACTATCATGATACTCCCAACTGTTATCCGTACCAGTGAGGAGGCGATCAAATCTATCCCCAATAACTTACGCAAGGTCAGCTACTCATTGGGAGCAACCAAGTGGGAGACCATAACCAAAGTAGTTCTTCCCTCAGCCACACCGGGAATTTTAACCGGGATTATGCTGAGTATAGGGAGGGTGGTTGGTGAGACGGCAGCGGTTATTTTTACTATGGGCAGTTCCCTCCGCTTGCCCGCTTCATTAATGGAATCCGGCCGGACTATGTCAGTACATTTCTATATTCTGGCCAGAGAAGGAATATCCATGGAAAAGGCTTATGGTACAGCCTGGATTCTCGTTCTCAGTATTCTGACCATTAATGTGATAGCTTACTATTTTATGCATAAAATTATTGCCAAATATTCATAAATGCCAAATATTCATAGATGAGTATGGACATAAAAATAAAAATAGAGAACCTCAGAGCCTTTTTTAAAAAAAATGAGGTCTTAAAGGGGATAAACCTGGAGATTTATCGAAATACTATTACCGGTATCATGGGGCCTGCCGGTAGTGGAAAATCAACTCTTATTTCGGTGATCAACAGGATGATAAGCTTTGAAGATGGGTTTTCGGTTGAAGGGAAAATATTTATTGATAATGAAAATATCCTGGAAGAGAAAGTAAATGAAGTAAATTTGAGAAGACGGGTAGGGACAGTGTTTGCTGTTCCCATCCCGCTGCCCCGTTCTATTTACGAAAATGTGGCCTATGGCCCCAGGCTTAAGGGTATTAATAAAAAGCTCCAACTGAACGAAATAGTGAGAGAAAGCCTGAAAAAAGCCTTTCTCTGGGAAGAAGTCAAAGACAGACTTTTAACATCTGCCTTGAAACTCTCTGGAGGGCAGCAACAAAGGCTCTGTTTGGCCAGGACTCTGGCCCTGAAACCCGAAATAATCCTTTTAGACGAACCTTGTTCAGGCTTGGACCCGATATCCACAGCCAAGATTGAAGAAGCCTTAAATATGTTGAAACAGGAATATACAATAATCCTGGTCTCGAACAACACCAAGCAGATTGCCAGGTCTACCGATTACACAATCTTTTTTTATATGGGAGAGCTGATCGAATATTCCAGTACGGAAAAAATGTTTACCAATCCTTCTCTGAAAAAGACTGAAGATTATATCTTGGGAAGATTCGGCTGATGGAAAACATTGCTCTGAAAACAAAAGATCTGGATCTCTATTATGGCAAATTTCATGCTTTGAAAAAGATAAATTTTTCTGTCTATGAGAAAAGCATTACTGCCTTAATAGGTCCTTCCGGCTGCGGCAAATCCACGCTTCTGCGCTGCTTTAATCGGCTTAATGAATTGATTGACGAGGTGAAGATAACCGGCCTTTTGGAAATTAACGGCAAAAGTATCAAAGATATTGATTTAGTTGAATTAAGACGCAAAGTCGGTATGGTTTTTCAGCGTCCTAATCCCTTCCCCTTATCAGTCTACGATAATATGGTCTATGGGTTGAAAGTACACGGTGAAAATAAGAAAAAATATAAAGATGCGGTAGAAAAATGCCTCATGGCTGTCGGTCTCCTGGATGAGCTGAAAGATAAACTCAACACCCCGGCTCTTAACCTTTCGGAAGAAACAAAACAACGCCTGTGCATCGCTCGTCTTCTCACCATTGAGCCGGAAATAATACTTCTGGATGAGCCATGTTCTGCTCTTGATCCCATTGCCACTCTGAGGGTTGAAGAGCTGATGATAGAGCTTAAGAAAGATTACACCATCATTATCGTTACTCATAACATGCAACAGGCTGCCAGGGTTTCGGATTATACCGGTTTTATGCTCTTGGGCGAATTGATAGAGTTCGATGAAACGTCAAAGATTTTCACCTCACCAAAAGATGAACGGACAGAAGGATACATTACCGGGAGATTCGGATAAAACCCTTTTGGCTATTCTGTCTTGCAGAAGAAGTGTGAAAATAGGCATCGTAAACAATCAGGTAATGCTCCCCTGAATAGTTTTACGATATTTTCCTCTTGCTTTTTTTTAACCCGTCTGTTTATAATAAAAACAGCCTGGTTGAGTTGTAATGAAACAGGCTCTTTTATGTTATGGAATCAGATAAGTTGTCCCCCCCAGCCGCCAGAAATTTATTCTGGTGGTTTTTTTATTTTTCCGGGGGTATGGTTAATTGTGTGGGGTGTAAAGGGAGATTAAAACATGCTGAGATACCTTGTGCCGACTTCGCTTATCTTCGTTCTGTACTATGTTACACTCATTATGCATTATGTACTTCACCTTATGTAGTAGCCGCTGTTAAGGATTATCGCCCCTTTGAAAGTCAGTTGCACGGCAGAAGCAGTCGCTAAGTCCCGGCCGTGTGGCAGAACATGCCGAGCTGATGCAGAAGCCCGAGAGCGGATGCATCAGCTATGTGCATCTCCATGCAGTTGGTGGGTGTCGATAATAGGGAAAGCCGCCCCTTGGTTCAGGGGGAGGGAAGGGGGGAGTGTATGGTCAAATCTATCCTTCCTCCGCCAATTCCCGCTCAACGGCTTCAATCTGCTCTTCCAGTTCGGTCCAGCGGTGGGTAAGTTCCTCGTTTCTGGCCTCAAGCTCCTTATATTCATACAATTTTCTGGAGAATTCAGGCTGCTGGTAGTAATTTGGATCGGCAAACAGTCTGTCGAGCTGGTCCATTTTTTCCAGCACAAGGTTTAATTCCTCCTGCACTTTTCCCGACTCTTTCCTGAGCGGGTCCAGGCGGCGGAATTTCTGGTTTCTTTTCTCGGCTTCAAGCCGCTTTTGCTCCCGGCTCCTGACTTTTCCATCCCTGCTGCTGCCGGGCTCTGCCGAAGGAGAGAGCAGCGGGGAGGCGGCGAGTTTTTCCTTCCTCTGCTCCATCTGTTCGAGATAGTCATCATAATTGCCGAGAAAAACCTCCAGACGTCCATCCTGAATATGGATGATTTTATTAACCAGGTGATTGATGAACAGCCGGTCGTGAGAGATCATGCACAGGGTGCCGGGATACTGGCTGAGGGCTTCCTGCAGGCAATCCAGGGAGGGAATATCGAGATGGTTGGTCGGCTCATCCAGCAGGAGGAAATTGGGCTTTTGGGCGATCATTTTTGCCAGCACCAGACGGCTTTTCTCTCCTCCGCTCAGGACAGCAATTTTTTTAAATACATCATCTCCCCGGAAGAGAAAGGCCCCCAGAAAGGAGCGGGCAGAGACGGGCGAGCCCGGCCCGAAACAGGGATCGATTTCTTCGAGGACCGTATGCTCCGGATCGAGAATCTCAAGCTGGTGCTGGGCAAAATAGGCCCTGGCGACATTATAGCCTACCACTGCCTCACCGCCTTCTATGTCCAGCACCCCGGCCATGATTTTCAGCAGGGTTGACTTTCCCGATCCATTGGGGCCAACCAGGGCAACCCTGTCCCCCCGGTGCAAAACCAGGTTCAGCCCGTGATAGACTGTCCGGTCACCGTACCGCTTGTGCACATTTTTTAACCGCATAACCTCCTTTCCCGACACAGGAGGCGGGGGAATAGTGATTGAAAACTGACTGGCCTTCTGGTCAAGCTCGATCCTGTCCATCTTCTCCAGAGACTTGATCCGGCTTTGCACCTGACGGGCTTTGGTGGCTTTGTAGCGGAACCGCTCGATGAACCGCTCGGTGGCTTCGATCTTTTTTTGCTGATTCCTGTAAGAAGCCTCAAGGATTTCCTGCCGGAGCTGCTTTTGATCCAGAAAATCATCATAGTTTCCCGTATACTGCTGAAGGGTTTTCTGGTCGATCTCCACGATGCGGGTAACGATATTATTGAGAAATCTCCGGTCGTGGGAAATGAGGATCATGGCCCCCTGGTATCCTTTGAGGAAATCCTCCAGCCAGATGATGGACTCCAGGTCGAGGTGGTTGGTCGGCTCATCCAGCAGCAGGAGGTCGGGCTCCTGAAGGAGCAGTTTGGCCAGAGAAATGCGCATCCGCCACCCTCCGCTGAATTCGCGGATCGGACGGTTCAGGTCCTGGTCCCGAAATCCCAGGCCGAAGAGGATGCGCTTGGCCTGGTGCTCCAGGTCCCACCCGCCGCGGGCTTCAAATTCAGCCTGATACTCGCCGATTTTCTGGACATAGTCCTGTATTTTTTCCGGGTCATCCTCGTGGGCCATTTCTTCCTGCCACAGGTCAATCCGCTCCCTGATGCGGTTCAGATGGGGACAGATATCGGTGGCTTCCTCCAGCAGAGGGCGGGATGTGTCTTCCACCACCTCCTGCTTCAGGCAGCCGATAACCATGTTCTTATTTCTCTCGATCTGACCGGAATCTGGCATTTGCTCGTCCAGAATCAGCGAGAAGATAGTCGTCTTTCCTGATCCGTTCGGTCCGATCAGACCAATCCGGTCGTTCAGACTGACCTGAAGATCTACATCCTGAAATAATACCTGCGGCCCGAACTGTTTTGATACTTTCCGTAATGCAAGCATGGTCAACTTTCAGATAGGGTTAATGAAGTTATTGTGCTTTTCTCTGTGCTCCTCTGTGCCTCTTGTGTCTCTGTGGTGTCCTTTTGCTTTTCTCCGTTTTTTCTCCCGGCTCTCTTTTATCTTCTTCATTGTATTGGAATACCGGATTCCCGTCAACTGGAAATCTTCATCCCGCTCATTCCTGATTCTGGTCAAACCCCTTGAATCCTGGTCGGAAAGAAGGTAATATATGAAATACCATGGAGATCAAGATTGCCAAAACTGCCGGTTTCTGTACGGGTGTCCAGCGGGCGATGAATATCCTTCTGGATACAGCCCGTCTGGGAGACCCGCCGATTTATACCTTTGGACCGCTCATCCATAACCCGCAGGTCATAGCCCTGCTTGAGAGCCGGGGAATTACCGCTTTGTCGGATCCTGACTCCGCTCCTTCCGGCACTCTGGTTATCCGGGCGCACGGCATTGCGCCAAAGACCAGGCAGTTTTTGAAAAAAAAGGGATTCAAGCTCTGCGACGCTACCTGCCCTCATGTGGCTCAGGTGCAATCCATCGTCAAATCCCACAGCCGCAGGGGGTACCATGTCATCATCATCGGTGATAAGGGGCATGCCGAGGTGACCGGCATTCTGGGTTTTGCGCAAAACCGGGGGACCGTGGTCAGCAGCCTGCCGGAAATTGATCTTTTGCCGAATATGGACCAGGTCTGCGTGGTAGCACAAACCACCCAGAATGTCGAGGATTTCCAGCGGATCGCGGATAAAATCCGCAGCCGCTTTCCCCAGGCCGAAATCTTCAATACCATCTGCTCCTCGACCCAAAAGCGGCAGGATGAAGCCATGCAGATAGCCCAGCAGGTCGAAGCCATGGTCATCGTGGGCGGGAAAAACAGCGCCAATACCATCCGCCTGGCCAATATGGTCCGCGCTCTCGGCAAACCCACCTTTCATATCGAGGTCCCGAAGGAACTGCCGGTTAAAGAGCTTGAAAAGTTCGACCGTATCGGCGTGACAGCCGGAGCATCCACTCCCAACTGGATCATCGACGGGGTAGTGGAAAAGCTGAATTCCATCAGGCAGCGCAAGGCCAATTTTCTCATGCGCCTCCTGCTTCGAATGTTCCAGTTTCTGGATAGCAGCGACCTTTTTGTAGCCATCGGTGCTTTCAGCATCAGTTATGCAGCCAGCCTCCTGCAGGGAATCGATCCGGATTTTCCCCTGCTGATCATTCCCGCCCTGTACGTGTTTGCCATGTATCTTGTCAACCACCTGATAGACCGGCACGACCCCGAAGGTCGTGATCCGAACATACTGCACGGGATATCCCGCTACACTGCTCTGCGCCTCGCGCTGGCCCTTGTTTCGGCTGCTCTGGCCCTCTCGCTCTCCCTGCATCTGGGTTTTTATCCATTTCTGTTTCTTCTCCTGGCCAGTATAGCCGGTATTATTTACAGTATTCCGCTGATTCCCCACAGGTGGAAGGTTTATGTCCAGTTCAGACGGCTGAAAGACATTCCGGCCTCCAAGGATATCTTCCTGGCTGCATCCTGGGCGAGTGTCGCCGTTGGGATTCCACTCCTCTATGGGGTGGATTCAGCAGGAATTGATACTGCGGTCTGCTTTATTTTTATCGCCACCCTGGTTTTTATCCGCTCCGTGCTGCAGGATATTCGCAATATCCAGGCAGATCGGATTGTGGGCAGGGAAACCCTGCCGATAATTCTCGGCCAGAAGCGGATTGAGCGGCTTTTGTTTGCCATTTCCCTGCCGTCGCTTGCTCTTCTGACCGCAGCCGCATATTTCGGCTGGACTACTTCGCTGGGATTTGCTCTTTCCCTGTGCATACTTTTTACCTGGATCTTTATGTTTCTTTCTCACCGCAACGCGCTCCCGAAAGGGATCGCATCCAAGTTGACTATTGACAGCAATTTCATTGTGAGCGGCCTTGTAGCCATGTTCTGGAAAATTTTTCATTACCATTAAAGGAGTTACTCGTATGGAGCCACTTTCTGACATCATCAACGGATTGCCCAATTTCTGCGGATATGAATCATCGGTCGAAGAGACCATGTCCCGCAGCCTGCCGGTCTTTCTCGATCGCACGCCGGTAATTCTCAGCCAGGTCGAGTCATCGTTCGGTATTGCCCTTCATATGCACCAGCCGCTGATCCCGGCAGGGGGACCAAACCTTAAAAATGCAGCCATTATTGGCAATCTTCAGTATATGATGGAAAATCAGCACATTCACGATAATCACAATGCCCCGGTTTTTGCCCGATGTTATGCCCGCATGGCCGATTTCATCAAGGAACTGGTCGATGAGGGCAAAAGTCCCCGGGTGATGCTGGACTACTCCGGCAACCTTTTCTATGGGCTCCGTCAGATGGGCCGGGGTGATATTCTGGAGAAGTTTAAAAACGTCATGTCCCGGGAGCCTTACAGCCGCTGCATCGAATGGCTGGGAACCATGTGGTCCCATGCCGTGGCTTCCTCTACACCGCCTCCGGATCTCAAACTGCACATCCAGGCATGGCAGCAGCACTTTGCCTCCATCTTCGGCTGGGATGCCCTGGCCAGGGTCAGGGGATTTTCACCCCCGGAGATGCATCTTCCGATCCATCCCGATGTCTGCCATGAATACGTCAAGACTCTGAAAGCCTGCGGGTTTCGCTGGCTCATGGTTCAGGAGCACACCGTCGAGAACCTGGACGGCGGCCGTATCAGAAATCCTCATGTTCCTCACCTTCTGACAGCCAGAAATTCCCGGGGCGAGGAGGTATCCATGACCGCCCTGGTAAAGACCAAGGGGTCTGATACCAAGCTGGTGGCACAGATGCAGCCGTATGCTGAAGCCAGGGGGCTTCGTCGGCAGGAGTTTGGAGGAAAAAGCATCCCGCCTTTTGTCCTTCAGATCGGAGATGGGGAAAACGGCGGGGTGATGATGAACGAATTCCCGGAAGCTTTCAAGAGTGCCTTCCGACAGATCGGCACATCAGGCACTGTCAGCCTGTGCGCCAGCGAGTATCTTGAGCTTCTTGAGGCCGAAGGAATCGATGTTGAAAAATCCGCCCTTCCCGTGCAGCCGGTGGGACAGAAGAGAATCTGGGACCGTGTTTCACATCCCAGTCCTGATGCGGTCAGACAGGCCATTTCCGATCTCGAGAAACAGGACCGCAGCTTTCACCTGGATATGGGCTCCTGGACCAATGACCGCAGTTGGGTCAAGGGCTATGAAGGGGTTTTGAGTGCCATGGAGCACTTAAGTGCCCTGTTCCATCAGAAGATCGATCAGAATGCGGCTGTTGACAGGAAAAGCCCGGCCTATCAGCAGGCCCTTTTCTACCTTCTGGTCAGCCAGACCAGTTGCTACCGCTACTGGGGACAGGGAGCATGGACTGACTACGGGCTTGAAATATGCCGAAGAGGCAGGGAATTTCTGGAACGCGAGTTTTAAAACCAAAACGCTCATATTGGTAAGACAACACAGTAATATTTCTCCCGCAGAGACGCAGAGGCGCAGAGGTAAAAAAGACAAATTATTTTCTCTGCGCCTCTGCGTCTCTGCGGGAAATCATCTCTATAGGATTTTCACTCCGCTCAAGGCATCAGATACTAAGCAGTGTGATGGCTACCATATATGAGCAAACCAAAAAGCGAAATGCAAAGGAAACCACAGAGACACAGAGACACAGAGAGAAGCATGGTCTTACTGCTGCCTCTGTGTCTTTGTGGGTGGCTGCTCATGTCCGCCATCTATCCAGGCCGGGCAGTTGCCAGCGGGGCTGACTGCACCAAAGCAGGGGAGTGGTACCAGAAGGGACTCGCCCTCAGCGACAACTCTGCGCAAGAGATCGCCTGCTATCAAAAAGCAGTGGAGCTTTGTCCGGAGCACGCACCATCTCACGAGCGGTTGGGCAACATTTATAAGGCCCGCAGGCAGTGGGACATGGCGGTCCGGGAGCTGCAACTGGCCTGCGAAGGGAGCGACTCCTCCGATCCTCACACCAGCCTGGGCGAGATTTACCGGATGCAGGGTGAATACGAGCTGGCCATCCGCGAGTTTCATACCGCGCTCGATATCAGGGAGGAAGACAAGCGCGCCCAGGCTAACCTGGAATATATCCAGCGGATGATGGGACGCGATGATGCCGGTGGTGAAGAGCGATCGATGGTCCCTGTCCCGATTTTCAGCCGGGAGCCGGGGCTTACTCTGTCACAGGGAATAACTTCGGTCAGTTTGACCCTGGGATCCATGACGATCAGACGGGAATGGATATCTCCGCAAGAGCGGCCAGTCGATGTCTGGAGGCTGGCTCTGGGTATTCGATACGGCCTGACCGATGATCTTACCCTGGGGATTATCCCGAAGATGTTCTGGAAAAAGGCTTACATTCGTACCTGGGAGGGGGAGTCTCAGCCCTCGGTCCATGGCCTTGGAGACACGGTCGTTTTGCTCAAATACTGCCTCTGGTCCCGCAGGCATACCAGTTTTGCCGCATCCCTGGCCACCAGTGTGCCTACCGGAGATGAGCATAAGACCGCCTGGTACGGATGGACCAGCTATACCATCCCCCTGGGCTCCGGCAGATATGAATTCATGCCGGGACTTGCTTTCAGCACCAGCTTTCGCGACCTGGGGTATCTCCATACCAATGTTTCCTATTTTTTTCCCCGCCAGAGAGAGAACGGACTTGATCCCGGAGACGAGCTCAGCTATAATCTGGCTCTGTGCCGGCCGATTCCTCTGATCGGCGAGCCCTATTTTTTCTCCCTGCCTGTCACCAGCCTGGTGGGGCAGATAGAGCTGAACGGTGTCTATCGAGGGGAGGGCAGAGGGCCAAAAATAGTAGATGGACAAGAATCTCGCGTCACCTTTTCAGGAGGAAACATGCTTTCCTGGTCTCCCGGAATCCAGTTCCTGTTCCAGGGCAATATGATGTTCGAGGCAGGGGTTCAGATACCGCTCTTTGTTCCTGATAACCCCTGGTGTACTGAACCTGTTTATCAAATCGGATGGACGAGGTCCTTTTTTTGATGAGATACCCGCACATGCAATGGATGATCTCTCGGAGAACGGTGATGCTCAGTTTCGCCAGCGCCGCTATTCTCTTTCTTATCCTTTCCTTTGGATTCAGACTCCCGGCCCGCTTCGCTCCAGCCAAAGCCCTGGCTCAGGCCCCGGCCCCCCGGCCAGCCGGACAAAAAGAGCGGCAGAAGCAGCCCCCACAGGAAGAGCCAGCCGGAATTGTCATTCAGGACAATGATTTTTACGATAATAATGTCTCGGCCTTGCATATCCGGGGCAGCAGAGTTCTGGTTGAAAAGTGCAGTATCCATCGAAACGGCAATGCAGGCCTGGTCGTGGATAACGACGCTCAGGTTCTGGTTCAGGATAATCAAATCTATGGCCAGGAAGGTGCAGGCATCACGGTCATGGGTAAAGGCTCGGCCAGGGCAAGCATCACCGGAAACCAGATATACCAGAATACCATGGCTGGCGTGCAATTGGGGGCCCAAGACCGGCTGGAGGTGGCGGTGCGGGAAAGTTTCAGAAAAAATCCCTCTGCCGGATTTGCCGGCAAGAAGGATAATACCACTGGTAAGAAGGTCATAGTTGCCAGGGTCCACAATAACCGAATTTACCGCAATGGAGAGAGTGGCATAAAATGCCAGTCAGAATATCCGAACCATGCTGTCCATCTGACCGCCACTCAGAACAAGATCTTTCGGAACCAGAAAGGGGGCATTTTTCTGGCCAGTGCAGCCACTGTGGTTTTGCAGCATAATTCCATCTGTGATAACCACAAAGCCGGGGTTTCAGCCAATGAATTGAAAGAGATTTCCCCCCAGGTGGATATCTATCAGAACGTCATCCGGGGAAATGAGGAGGCCGGGCTTGAGATCACCGCTGCCAAATGCGGGCCGGTCGGAGTGTGCAATAACCTCATCTTCAATAACGGCGGATCGGGGATTCGCTTCAAGACCATGCCCATGCGGATCATCAACAATACCATCGCTTCCAACGGCAACCTTGCCGAAGGGTCGGGCATCGACCAGCAGGGGAGAGGCACTCCCCTGATTGCCAGCAATATCCTGGCCTATAATTTTAAAACCGGCCTCAATGTAGCCAGGACGAAAGGCTGCTCCTATAACCTGCTCTTTGCCAATGGCGGATCAGGCACCTGCTGTGACGACTGCACATCCTCTTCCAAAGCGATCGAAAGCAAAGAGCTGGGCGGACACAGCCGAAGCAGGGGGGACCTGATCTGCGATCCGATGTTCAGTAATCCTGACCTGTTCGATTACCGGCTCAAGCAATACTCTCCAGCCATCGATGCCGGATTTCCCTCCCGCGAGTTTCATGACCGGCATTTTCCTCCCTCCCAGGGAGGAAGCTCCAATGACCTTGGATTTACCGGAGGCCCGCTGGCTGTCTCGTGGGATCCGAATGATCTGGCTCCATAAAGATAGGTCATTCAGGCGAGAGGAGCTCGACCGCTTTATCCAGGGCCGCGTGGTTTCCCATCATCACCAGGGTGTCTCCCGACTCGATGGCAGTGTCTGCACCAGGGCTTGGGATCGGCTCACTGCCTCTGATAATGGCAATGACCGTAACCCCGGTTTTCAGCCGCAGGTCCAGGGCTCCCAGGGTCCTGCCGACTGCCGGGGACTCGGCAAGCACCAGGAAGGTTTCGGTCAGCGTTTCGGCAATAAGGTGCTGGATATTTTTAAATCTCATATCCGGGAGCTTTAATCCGCGCAGCATGCTGTAGCCTTCTCCCCGGACAAGCTGAACCTGAAGCTCGATCATGTTCCGAGGGATATGGTACTGCCGCAGAACACGGGCAAAAATCTCTACCGAAGTTTCAAATTCTTCCGGGATCACCTGACTGGCCCCTAAATGGTACAGCTCCTCGATCTCGGCAATATGCCGGGTCCGGACCAGAAGAAAAACCTCCGGGTTCATGCTCCGGATCAGCCATATGACCCTGCGGTTCACCGAAGGGTCTGAAATGGCAAGTACGGCCATGCGGGCGCGGGGGATACCAAGTTGTTTCAATATTTCGGTGCTGCTTGCGTCGCCATAGAAAACCGGGTGTCCCTTTTCCCTTCCCTGCCGGATATTCATAATATCCAAATCAACAATAACATAGGGAATTGCCGTGGCCTCCAAAACCCTGGCCAGATTGCGGCCATTTTCTCCATAGCCGACAATTACCACATGGTCGTGCCAGGAACGTTTTCCGTCATTCAGAGATCCGGCTTGAGATTTCACCCCCAGCACGGCATCCAGCCAGCAGAGGAATGGTTGCAGGCGAAAGCCTGCTTTTGGCGCAAGGAGTATCAGAAAGGGGGTTGCCATCATGCTGATAATGGCGGAAGCTAAAAACTGCTGGTACGTGACCGATGAAATCAGATGAAAGCGAAGCCCTGTCTGGGCCAGCAGCAGGGAGAATTCGCCAATCTGGGCCAGTCCGAAAGCGGCGCTGAGGGAAGTGCGGGCGGAAAGTCGGAGCATGAGCGCCACGATAAAGACAACCGCCATCTTACTCCCGAAAATGAGGACCACCAGCCCCAGAACACGCACAGGATCGTTCGAAATGGTCCGAAGGTTTGCCAGCATGCCGATCGAAATGAAGAAAAGCCCGGCAAAGCTGTCCCGTAAGGGGAGCATATTGGCCAAAGCCTGGTGGCTGTATTCCGATTCGGACAAAAGCAGCCCGGCAATAAAGGCCCCCAGGGCCAGGGAAAGGCCAAACTGTGAAGTCAGCCAGGCAGTGCTCAGACAGAGCAGAATAATGAACAGGGTAAAGATTTCCTGACTTTTCATCCTCACGATATGATCGATGAGTTTTGGCAAAAGAAACCTGGCTGAGATAAAAACCGCACCAACGGCTGCCAGACCGATGAGCAAGGGTGAGAGGATATTCGCCCATGATTGCATTCCCTGTGCAGCGAGCACCGGAGTCAGCAACATCATGGGGACAATGCAAAGATCCTGAAACAGGAGCACACCGACAGCAAAATTTCCGTGAAGAGTTGACAACTCTCCCCGTGCTCCATACACTTTCAGGACAATAGCTGTGCTGCTCAGGGAGAAGAGAAAGCCGAAGAAAATCGCCTCCTGCACGGTATGGCCGGAAAGAGAGGCTACCCCCGTCACCAGGGCGGCAGTCAGGAGGACCTGCAGGATCCCTCCCCCAACTATATAGCGCCGGATTTCCTTCATCCGATTGAAAGAAAATTCCAGCCCGATGGTAAAAAGGAGCAGAACCACGCCGATTTCAGCCAGGATCTCAATCTGGTGAACCTCGTGGATTACTCCCAGGACCGATGGCCCGATAATGATTCCAGCCAGCAAAAAGCCCACCACCGGGGGCATGTGGATCCGGTTGACCAGATTGACCGTTACAACGGCCACGGCCAGGAGAATGACCAGGTCCAGTAATATCGGTATCTGTGGTGTTAGAGTCGGGTTCATTGTATACTGCCTCCACTGAATGAATTACCATTATATACCAATTTCCAATAAGGTAAAAATTTTATGAGGCCAACTTCCCCCTGGGCCACCGCAATAAGCTATCGTGTGTCATTGACAAATACACCTTGATGGGATAATTTAGGTGTATGATGTATTGGTGTATTAAATGATATGAACGTCGGTAATACTGAGAGGCTTATAAAATGAAACGAACGAATGTAAATTTAGATGAAGAGCTTGTTAAAGAAGGATTGGAGCTGACTCATTTTAAGACTATAAAAGAACTGGTTAATCATGCTCTTAAGGAATTTATCGCCTGGAAGAAGAGAAGCCTGCTGTTAGAATGGGAGGGAAAAGTAGAATTTTTTGAGGATTATGACTATAAAGATCTTCGCCAAAGGCACTCTTCATGATTTTGATTGATACCAGTATCTGGATCAGCTATTTCAGCAAGGAACCTGATAAGCATAAAGATGCGGTCAGGTCTTTGATCACTGATAATCGACCGATTGTATTGACTGGGGTCATAGTTACAGAAATTCTTCAGGGAATCAGGGAGGAATCTGTTCTGGCTAAAATTAAAGAAATTCTCCTCTCATTTCCTCTCTTGAACTTCGAAATGGAGGATTACCTTCTGGCAGCCGATATCTACCGTCAGGGGAGAAGGAGAGGAATTACTATTCGCAGCACTATTGATTGCCTTATTGCTGCTATCTCAATAAATAAAAAATTGGTTTTGTACCATAATGATAAAGACTACCAACAAATTCATACGTTCACTCCTCTTATATTTTTCGACGGCTGACCTCCTCTCAGATGTTCCTCATCTTGTAGAGAAGCATCCGCTCTTAATTCATTTCTGTTCCTTGCGGCTTCGTTCGGCCTCCAAAATCTTCCGCCGAAGGTTACTGATAGGCTCATTTAATCCAATTGACACACCCATAGCCTGTATCTTTTGGGAGAAAGCCTGCTCACATTCCAACTTGCATTTCTTCTTATACTCGTTCATCAAATTATTGACCACCTCATGGAGTGTAAGGGCTACGGCCTTGAGATTCCTGCCGCCGCTCTCCCCAAGAGCAGCCTCCCAGTGATCATGGAAATATGCAACGCTCAAGCGGCCGCTGTATTCTTCCTGCGCAATGCCTTCCAGTTTTTCCAGATAAAAACCTATCTCCTGGTGCGCTCCTTTGGCCTTTTTCAGGAGCTCCTGAGCCCGTGGATAATCGCCACAAGCCCCTGGCTGCCCGCCGTTGCATGTGACGCAGGAAAAATCTTCAGACTCGCCCGTTTCCGGATCGGTTTGCCGACACCCGCCGGGAATAACCTCTCTGGTATAATTTTCAAAAGGATACTGATCGTTTGATAGCAAGATTCTTTCACTCCTGTTGCTGGTGAATAATACTATCACACTTTAGCCTCAAGAGCATAAAAAAATGTAGCTACTCAGGCACAAAGCCTTGCCCCTCTGAACCTGATGAAATGTTACCATTTTTCTCTCCTTTCTTCCGAAGAAAAGATAGTAACTCATAACCTGTACGGTAAACGGCCTGCACAGGTATGCGGATGCTTTTGGGCATTCGAGCGCAGAGAGAGTTAAGGAGAGGAATTATGAAAAGGTTAATAACAGTTCTTACTTCGTTGGTTGTGATGATCATTATAACGAGCATACCAGGTTCTGTCGCCAAGGTGACCGAGGGGGCAAAGCTGGAAACAGGTATATTGCACACCATTCCCTGTCTGAGGGAAAAGTCCCTGCCAGCCAGGGAAATCGTACCGGCTTCGGAAAAGATAATCAGCCACCCTGTTAATGCTGTAGAGCCCCTCATTGCTGATCTTAAGGATCAGGATCCGCAGGTACGGGAAGATGCTGCCGAGGCATTGGGAAAGATCAAAAATGTCCGGGCAGTGGAGCCTTTGATTGCAGCCCTGAAGGATGAAAGTCCGAAAGTGCGGGAAAATGCTGCCGAAGCACTGGGGAGAATCAGGGATGCCGGTGCAGTGAATTCTCTGATCGTTGCCCTTCAGGATGAGGATCGTAATGTGCGGGAGGAGGCGGCCGAGGCACTGGGAAGGATAGGCAAGGCCGGTGCTGCGGTGGAGCCCTTGATTGCCGCCCTGAGGGATGAAGACCAGGAAGTACGGGAGGAGGCAGCCGAGGCACTGGGGAAGATCAAGGACTTGCGGGCTGTAGAACCGCTGATCGCTGCCCTGAAGGATGAGGAACCGGAGGTGAAGGAGAATGCTGCCAGGGCGCTTCGGAAAATAACCGGAGAAGATTTTGGCCAGGACCCTGCGAATTGGGAGAAATGGCTGGAGCAGGAGAAGAAATCTCCTTTGTAACTCAGGTTGTTGAGGCTGTTCCCTGAGAAGTCAGGAGCCAGAAGTCAGGAGCCAGAAGAAAAGCGTTTCTCCTGACTTCTGACTCCTGTTTTTTCCATCTGTTCATTCCCCTCATACTGGAGAGGTATGAGGGGAATGAACGAGTTAAAGAGAGAGATTAAATTAAATAACCGCCGGCGTCAATGCCGCCGTGAAAGAGCCATTTGAAGCAACGGACGAGCCTTGGGTCATGGTAAAGGTACCGAACATCGCGGTGGACGAAGTCAGCGTACAGGCTACATCGAGCCGGATAGTCTGACCGGCAGCGTTAAGACCGGTTCCGGAAAGGATTACCTGATTGTTGAGCACCGTTCCGGTCACATCGATCGCTGATCCGAGAATCGGATGGTTGACGAGCTGAACAAACCCGGTCACGTTGCTCACGAGTACCGGATCCTGAACGATATTGATGGTTATGGGTCCATTGGCTACAACCACCGCCCCTTTGGTGAAGATATTGGACCATGTGCCATCCCACGTTCCAAACTGTTCGGCCAGACCGTATCGTAAACCGCCCAGGCCGCCATAGAGTCCCAGGCCGCCATACAGACCGCTCAGTCCATAGAGCCCGCCAAGACCGCCATACAGACCGAAACCATAGAGGCCGCCGCCATAGAGCCCGCCAAGACCGCCATACAGACCATACAGCCCGCCGCCATAGAGGCTTCCGTAGAGCCCTCCGCCGTAGATACTGCCAAGACCGCCATACAGCCCGCCAAGCCCGTAGAAGCTTCCGCCATAGAGCCCGCCGCCGTAAAGGCCGCCATAAGCACCACCATATAACCCAATACCACCATATAAACCGCTTAAACCGCCATAATAGACGCTGCCCAAAGAGGTTCCGCTGCCCGCGTAGCTGCCGATGCCATAGAGACCACCATAATAAGCTTGAGCAGTTTTCTGAGGAAGAATCAGAGCCAACCCGACCAGGAACGAGGAAACAACCATCAAGAGCCGAGAATGAGAAGGAGAACCTGAAATCCGCATATTCATCACCGTACCAATCTGAACCTTTATGGAAAAAGCTGTTTTTACCTATTGCCAGGAGAGCGATATCTCATCCTGCCTGTTTAAATTCCAGAACTCATCGTCTTACCAGAACGCATACCGGTTTCCCCGGAACTGCACGCTCGACGGCCAGATCCATAGGGAATTATCCGCTAAATTACCGGTGTTGTCAGGCTGGCGGTAAAAGACCCTGTTTCAAGTACAAGTGTCCCGCTCTTGCCCAGGGTGTAATTGCCCTGCATCTCGGTGGAAGAAACCAGGTTTGCGACAATATCAAGGATGACCGCGCCGCCAGTCCCGGCATAGGAACCGTTCAGGTATACCTGGTTGTTCAGTACCGTGCCGGTGACTTCCACCAGCGCAGGCAGGACAGCATTGCCAAGCAACTGGACATATCCGTACACGTTACTCGTCAATACCGGATCCAGGATAATGTTTATGGTGATGGGACCACTGGCGATGGAAGAATACCAGAGACCTTCCCAGGTTCCGGCTTGTTCAGCCAGGCCATACCGTAAGCCACCGAGTCCGGACAGGCCGTAGAGCCCGCCAAGACCGCCATACAGGCCGCCGAGGCCATAGAGGCCATAAAGGCCATAAAGGCTGCTGCCATAAAGCCCACCATAGAGCCCGCCATATAAGCCATACAGGCCGCCGCCATAGAGGCTGCCGTAGAGTCCTCCGCCGTAGATACTGCCAAGACCATAGAGGCCCCCATAGAGCCCACCATATAAACCGCCCAAACCGCCATAATAGACGCTGCCAAGGGTACTTCCGCTGCCCGTGAAGCTGCCGATGCCATACAGGCCGCCGCCGTAGAGCCCGCCATACAGTCCACCGTAGCCGTAGCCATAGTAAGCCCAGGCATTCCCCTGAAGTGAAATCATACTCAAAGTAAATAAAAATACGAAAGAAATAACCAAAAGTTGAAATCTGGAAGGGAAATTCATAATCCTCTTTTCCATTGCACTCCTAGCCTCTTTATGTAATTCTCGCCACATCCGCTGGTTGTTAACCGAAAACCCGTTCTGCATTCTGAAGTCCTGCCACTAACCACCTCTCTTCTGAAATCCGGCTGTATGCACCTCCCTTCATTACACCAATGAGGCAATCTTTTTTGGCTTCAATATCCATCGAGAAAGTCCTGGAGCGGCAATACCGGATTCTGCCACCGGCAGCCCTCCTTCCAGATAGACTTCGGGCACCTTCAGCATGAGCCGAATCTGCCTGCCTTTTAAGATCAGCAATATTGATACCAGGTCATATAAGGACAGTGTCATTACTGAGGACAGCGCCTTTCCCCTCGCCACCTTGGGGTGGGATGGCTGGCATGGAGCCCCTGGGGCAAGTGAGGGGCGTTTGTGGTGGATAGTCCTTAACTTAATGGCATTGAACCACAAAATGAAGGATGCCAGGTTAGCTGGCCTTGAAAAGGATACTTTTTGTCATAAAAAGTATAAACAATCTGTATATAATCTATTCCGAGGTCAAATGGAGGCCACACGAGAAGCGTGGAGGCGAGACATTCCATGTTCGCCTCCACGGCACTGTATCCTTAGAGTTGCAGTGACGACAGCAGCCTGTTGCAGGCATCTTCGCACTGTCGGCAATAGTCAGCGCACATTCGACAGTGATCGTATTTACTGGCGTGTTCCTGACACTCCTGCCTGCATCCCTGACAGGCCATCGCACATGCCTGAAGCTGGCTGCGGAGCAGGCTCATGGGCGGTTCCGTCTGACGGCAAAGCAAGGTGCCGGTCAGATTACAGACATCGGCACAGTCCAGATTTATCCGGATGCAGCGGATCAGCGATTGGATGTCCTTTTCGCCGATGCAGGCATCGGCGCAACTGCTGCATGCCTGGGCCGCATTGCTGGTAGCCTGGATGCATGAAATCAGCGCATCCCTGTCCATCTTCATCTGTGACATGCGGGGGTGCACCTTGAGCATATCTTGCATATGATGGCTCATTGTTTATCTCCTTCCACGTTATGGAAACTCGACTCCTTCCATATAATTCCTGTTTCCGATCACCTCATGATCCGTTCCATTATTCTTACAGGATCAATCTTACTGTCTCAAAATTACCTTCCAACCTACTATTTCGGCTTCCAGGAATTCTCCTCCCTACCACGTCATGCTGAATTGATGGTCATCGAGAGGCTTGGTTATTGTGGTTATGATCGGCGCTGATGAGATAAGCGTTTTCCAGGTACTGGAGCACCATGCGCTGAGCATTGAAAAACGATGCATTCAGGGCAATAGCCGAGCGCATGACCCCGGCAAAGGCATTCTGCCGTCCATAGAACATGGGAATGATAATATGTTCCAGCTTATTGTAGAGAAATACATAATCCTTGGAAGGATTGCTTTCAAGATCCCAATCATCTCCGATGGACCATCCGGTGACTCCCTCCACATGTCCCTCGATCCACCAGCCATCCAGAATACTCAAGCTGGGAACACCATTCAGCGCGGCTTTCATACCGCTTGTACCGGAAGCCTCCTGTGGCTTCTTGGGGGTATTTACCCATAAGTCCACCCCGGCACACATCAGCCTCGCCAGCGCCATATCATATTCCTCAAGGTACACCACCGGCACAATTCCTTTCAGCGCATTGGCAGCCTCGAAGATGCGCCTGATCAGTGCCTTGCCGCTCTCATCGCGCGGATGCGCCTTGCCTCCATAAATTATCTGCAGAGGGCCAATTTGCTGAGCTATCATTTTCAGCCGGTCCATATTGGAAAACAACAGGTCCGAACGTTTGTATGCCGTGGCCCTGCGGGCAAAGCCGAGGGTCATGACCGAGGGATTCAAACGTACGCCGCTGCGGCGATCCACCTCAGCCAGAAGCTCCCGCTTGGCCTCGATATGGGCTTCCCTGATCTTTTCAAGGGGGATGCTGATGGCATAGCGCAGATAGAGATTATCATGACGCCATTCGGTGATATAATGGTCATACAGATTGCAGAAAGGCATCGATGTCCAGGTGCCGGCATGAACCCCGTTGGTGATGGAGTTAATGGGGTAGTTGGGGAACATGCTCCGGGAGATTTCCTCATGGCGCATGGAGACTCCATTGATATAGCGTGAAAAAAAGAGAGCCAGATATGACATGTTCAGGGTGTCGTTTGTACAGCAGCGGGTATTCTGCAGGAAAGAGGCCGCTTCCTCTCCCAATACCCGGCGGGCCATTTCCATGGGAAAGATATCATGCCCGGCTGGTACCGGTGTGTGAGTCGTGAACACACATCTATGCCGGATCGCTTCGATGTCGGCAGCGGCAATAGTATGGAGGCCGTTCCCTTTATGGCGTTCCTCCAGGAGGGCCAGGGTAAGGAGAGCCGAGTGACCCTCGTTCATATGGTAAGCCTGCACTCTCCGGTGCCCCAGGGCACGGAGCATGGCTACACCACCCAGCCCCAGCACCGCCTCCTGACACAGGCGATAAAAGTCGTCACCGCCATACAGGGAGTCGGTAAGGGTTCTATCCCATTCACTGTTTTCATCCAGTAACGTATCCAGAAAGTAGACAGGCACAATATGGCCTGACAGCCCATGCAGGGTATAGCGCCAGGCGCGGATATTCACCGTTCGGCCCTCGATATTGATCGATACCCGGGCTGAGAGAGGTTCCAGGAATTCCTCCGGTGACCAGACAGCAGGGCTCTCGGTCTGGTTCCCCCGATCGTCGAGATGCTGCCTGAAGTATCCCTTGCGGTGCAGAAGGGTCACTCCGACCATCGGTATGCTTAAATCAGCGGCAGCACGCAAGGTGTCCCCCGCCAGCACTCCCAGGCCGCCGCTATAGGTAGGCATGGCCGGATCAAGGCCGACCTCCATGGAAAAATAGGCAACCAGAGAAGTAAATAAATATATCTGTGACATAGGACTAATCATAATCAAGAGTTCCTCCTGAGAGCAACCTGTTCATTCGGAAAATCCTGCCAAGCAGGAAGTCTCAATCAGTAATTCTTTAGAGTGATCGTCAGTTTTACCCATAATCAGGTACAGAGACATTTTTGGGGGTGCATGGTCTTGGGGAAGGGGGCAAGCGGCATCCTCCTTCCATGTCCCTGTGTCACTGTCTTTTGCCGGACCTCACTTTTTCATTGACAGAGCGGCGTTGAGGTCATATGATTAGGCTGTATCTTAAGGAGTTATCCCCTGAAGCTCACTTCACCCAAGGATGTACGACTCAGAGCGAAAAGCAGGTTTTTCAGCAAATATCGTCAAGGCCAACTTTTCCTCCCCGGTGCATTTCACTGTTTCCCGGTTTCAGGGAAGAATCTAATGAGGATAGAAGCCCGGCGGGCTTATCATTTTGCCCGCTCAACCGCAAGCGCGGGGTCTTGAATGAAGTATATCCTTGTCGTTCTCAATAATCAGGAAGCCTGTAAAGCAATTCATGACTGTCTCGGTCAGGAGTACAAAGTTGATGTCATCTGCGACCCGGAATCCTGTCTTGAGGCATGCCGGAAGAGGCGGTATGAGTTTATCTTTATCGATATTATCCTGCTGCGCGGATTAACGGCCGAAAACGGCTATAATGACTACCGGAAAAAACTCCAGCCGCTCTGGCAGATCTACCCGGCCATGGAAATCATTGTCCTGTCACCCCAGGAAATGATCAGGGACGCTGTCAATGCCGTAAAAGCGGGGGCCAGCAATTATCTTACCTATCCCTTGAATCCGGACGAAGTGAGATATGTGACCGAAAGCATCTGCGAATCGATCAAGATGCAGTCGGAACTTGACTATCTCCGTGACCGGTTCTTCTGGCAGAGTGATTCGCTCGAAGTAATCCGGACCAACAGCCCGGTAATGAAAACTGTTTTCGATAAGGTCAAATTGGTTGCCCCAACCAGAACAACGGTCCTGCTCACCGGAGAGACAGGAACGGGGAAGGGGATCATAGCCAAACTGATTCACCGGCACAGTAACCGATGCGATGATCAATTCATCAGCGTCCACTGTGGAGCGATTCCCGACACCCTGGTGGAAAGCGAGCTGTTCGGGCATGAAAAAGGGGCCTTTACCGGAGCGGTTCAGAGAAAGCTCGGCAAGTTCGAAATTGCCCAGGGAGGGACGATTTTTCTGGACGAGATCGGCACTGTCACTGCCTCAGCCCAGATCAAGCTGCTGCAGGTGCTGCAAGACCGCAGCTTTAACCGGCTCGGAGGAGAAGAAAGCCTGGTGGCTGATGTGAGGGTTATCGCCGCTTCAAACATCGATCTGAAGAAACTGCGGGATGAAGGTGCTTTCAGGAGCGATCTGTATTACCGGCTGAATGTGTTTCCCATCGAGCTTCCTCCGCTGAGAGATCGTATCGAGGATATTCCC
Organism: bacterium; assembly: GCA_040755755.1. Lineage (NCBI taxonomy): Bacteria > bacterium. The sequence goes on from JBFLZW010000061.1 coordinate 127,675, forward strand.
CTGCTGGTCGAGGTCTTTTTGAAAAGGCTGAACAAACTCAACCAGAAAAAAATCCATGACCTGCATCCCAGAGTCATGAAAGCCTTCGAGGAATATCCCTGGCCGGGCAATATCCGCGAGCTTGAAAACCTCATCGAACGTGCCTATATCCTGGAAACCTCCGCTATTCTTACCCCGGAGAGCTTTCCCAGTGAGCTGTTCACCTCCGATACCCCCGGTCCACGGATATCCCTGGATACCTCGCTTACCCTGGCCGAAGTGAGAGGAAGATGCATCGATGATATCGAACGTCACTACCTGAAACAGCTCCTGGCCCTGCACAAAGGCAGAATCAGCAGCACTGCTCAGGCTGCGGGAATCAGCACCCGTCAGCTCCATAAGCTGTTGAGCAGGTACGGCATCCGGAAGGAAGAGTTCAAGTAGTATTCTTCAGCGCAACCTATTGCATTAATCAGGTCCTGGTGGGTAAATTTTATACAAGGTGCATAAAATATACTATAAACCTATAAACGGCTTAGAACTGAACTTTTCCAGAGGAGCCAGAAGTCAGGAGTCAGAATTCAGAATTCAGAAGAAGGTATGGACCATCTTAAATAAGGAGTTCTTTTACCTTCTTCTGGCTCCTGGCTCCTGACTTCTGACTCCTGAGCAAAAAGTTCAATATTCACCCGTTCGCAGTATAAATCAGGGGCTTTCAGGATGGCTGGAGATATTGAAGAATAGTCCATTCCCCTCACCCGTGAGGTGAGGGGAATGGATAAAGATACATGCCCAAGGGGCGTTAATATCAGATAACCGGAGTGGTCAATGCCAATTGGAATGATCCGGTTTCCCTTATACTGGAGGCCTGGGTCAGGGTATAATTACCCGTCATGCTCGTTGTAGAGGTAAGAGTCCCAACGATGTCAAGAGTATAGGTTGTAGTGCCAAGACCAATCCCTTTACCGGAAATAATAATCTGGTTGTTGAGTATGGTACCGGTTACATCAACCAGAGCTGACAGATAGGTATTCCCCAGCAGTTGAGCATAACCATATATGACGGTGGTAAGTACCGGATCCTGGCCAATATTTAAGGTCATGGGTCCGCTCGTAAGGCCGGAAGACCATGTTCCCGTCCAGGTTCCGAACTGCTCAGCCAGGCCGTATCTCAGTCCGCCGAGGCCGTACAGGCCGCCATAGAGGCTGCTGCCATAGAGCCCGCCATACAGGCCGCCGTAGCCATAGAGCCCACCATACAGACCACCGTACAGGCCACCGTACAGGCCGCCATACAGGCTGCTGCCATAGAGCCCGCCATACAGGCCGCCGTAGCCATAGAGCCCACCGTACAGACCGCCATACAGACCGCCATACAGACCACCATACAGGCCGCCGTACAGGCCGCCATACAGACCGCCATACAGGCTGCTGCCATAGAGCCCGCCATACAGGCCGCTGCCATACAGGCCGCCGTAGCCATAGCCATAATATGCCTGAGCAATTCCTGCGGGCATTACGGTAAAGAAAAACAAAAGAACAGAAGACAGAATGAAAGATTTAGATTTGCTGATGTGCGACATACCGATACTCCTCCTCAACCGCTTTTCCAATTCCCACACTAACAGTCTTAAAAAACCAAACGATCATAAAAACCACACTTCTCAAGAGAATCCCGAATTAACCTCAAAAAGAAATTTCAGCTATTTCCGCTATCTTTCCCGTGCACCTCCTTCTCGTATTCTCGATAAAGTTTTAACAAACCGTAGAGCAGCAGCCGGGGATAAAACCAAGCAATATTGATACCAGGAACCTGCCTCACGAAATAATCGACTTGCGAAAAATTAAAGTTGCCTGAGAAAGAGCACTATGCTAAGGTATAAGTTATCTGTTCGCCGATGGCTTATTGCTATGGATAATACTAAGGGTGCTTCCGGAGACTATGGCCTCAGAGATAAGATTCATAGCGGACTGTATGCTGGGAAAACTCAGCCGGTGGCTGAGGATATGCGGTTTTGATACCCTCTATTACCGGCAGATTGACGATTCCGACCTCATAGGGCGGGCTGAAAGGGAAAACCGGGTACTTTTGACCCGCGATCATGCTTTGCTGAAGCTCAGCCGGAAGAGGAATCTGAGAGTCATTCTGGTTACCCATGACTTTTTCGAGGAGCAGTTGAAACAGGTTGTCCAGGAGTTGAATATCACGGCATCTCCTCAGATGCTGGGGCGGTGCCTGAATTGTAACGAGCCCCTGCAAAAGGCAGACAGGTCGGAGGTCGAAAGCATGGTTCCCGCTTATATTCTGGATACGGAGCAGGAATTTTCCATCTGTCCCCGCTGCCGCAAGGTCTACTGGCCGGGGACCCACTGGGCAGAGATGAACAGGAGTTTGAAAAAGCTCTTCGGAGAAGAAAAATGAAAGTGGTTACCGCGCAGCAGATGCAGGCTCTGGACAGATATACGATCGAGGAAATTGGCATACCCGGGGCCGTGCTGATGGAAAATGCAGGCCGACAGGCAGTGGCCAAAATGGAAGAGTGCTTTCCGGGTCTGCACCAGCTCAGGGTCAATGTTGTTTGCGGCAAAGGGAACAATGGAGGCGACGGGCTGGTCATTGGAAGGTGCCTTTCGGCCCTGGGTGTCAGAGTGCATATCTTCCTGCTGGCCAGGGTGGAGTCTCTTTCGGGTGATGCCGGCACCAATGCCCGGATCGCCCGCAATCTTGACCTTCCGCTCACCGAGATACTCTCGGCGGAGGATTTTGCCAATCAGCGCGGGGCCATGACCAGGGCGGATATCCTGGTGGATGCCATTTTCGGCACCGGCCTGACCCCGCCGGTCAGGGGCCTGGCCGCTGAGGTGATCAAGGCTCTCAATACCTCGGGAAAACCGATTGTCTGTGTCGATCTTCCTTCCGGGTTAAGTGCAGACGCAAGCCTGCCCCAGGGACCGCACATAAGCGGCACTCTGACGGTTACTTTCGCTCTTCCCAAGCTGGCCCACCTGCTTCCTCCGGCCTGTCAGTCAGTGGGGCAGTTGGAAATTGTCGATATCGGCATCCCGGAAAAAGCCATTGTGCGGGAGAATATCCAGGTCGAGCTGATCGAGCCGGGATACGTCCGGCAATGCTGGCCACACCGGCTCCCCGATTCCCACAAGGGGACCTATGGCCACCTTCTGGTTCTGGCCGGATCGAGCGGCAAAACCGGGGCCGCTTACCTGACCAGTCAGGCCGCTGCCAGGACCGGCGCGGGTCTTGTCACCCTGGGCATTCCGGAAAGCCTGAATCCGATCATGGAGGTGAAACTTACCGAGGTTATGACCCTGCCCCTGCCGGAAACCGAAGCTAAGACCTTTTCAGCCAGGGCCATATCCACCCTTGAAGAGATGCTGCCCCGCATGAGCGCCCTGGCCATTGGTCCCGGGATCGGTGTGCATCCGGAAGCCCTGGAGCTTATTTCCTGGATTATCCGCACCGCCCAGATTCCCCTGGTTTTGGATGCCGATGGAATCAATGTCCTGGCCGGACAGGCTCACCTTCTGAAAGAGGCCAGGCAGCCGGTAATTTTGACCCCTCATCCGAAAGAGCTGTCGAGGCTGCTGAGTATCGAGCTGTCACAGGTCCTTGCGGACCGGCTCACAGCCGTCCGCCGGGCTGCCGCCGAGTTCAATTCCTATTGTGCTCTGAAAGGATTTCGCACCCTGATCGCTGACCCTGAAGGGAATGTGTTGATCAATCCGACCGGAAATCCCGGTATGGCCACCGGAGGGACAGGAGATGTTCTCACCGGAATAATCGGGGGGCTCCTGGCCCAAAAGTTACCTGAAATTCAAGCCTTGGCGGCAGGTGTCTATCTGCATGGTTTTGCCGGTGATCTGGTCCGGGAACAGAAGGGAGAATGCGGACTTCTGGCCCAGGACCTGATCGATTGCCTGCCTGTGGCTATCGAGCGGCTGCGGAAATAAAAAAAACAAAAGACACCACAGAGACACAGAGGCACAGAGAAAGGCATAGAGAGAAATAAGGGTACCACGATATGGAATGGCGAGATTTAAGCTCGAAGAGGAGCAAAGAAAAGCGCGTCAGCCAAAAGGCAGACCAAGCGGGAGGGCGACTGCCGTTCCCGGACAGTCTTACCTGGCATGCTGCTCTCTGGGCCGCAGCCGGAATCCTGCTTGTCTGGCTGGCGAGCGGCCTTTACATCATCAGGCCGGGCGAGGTGGGAATTATCCGGCGATTCGGCAGGATAACTGAAGTCAAAGAGCAGGGAGGGCACTATCATCTGCCTGCACCGATCGAGAAGCTCGATCGCCTTCAGGTCAAGGAAATTAAAAGCCTTGAGATCGGCTTTCGGACGGTTGATCCGGGGCCTCCGGCCCGGTACCGGGAAAACCTCGCAGAGGCCAGGATGCTGGTCAGGGACGAAAATATCATGGTTGTCAAAGCGGCCGTGAAATATCAGATTACCGACCCCCGGAGCTATCTGTTCAATATCCAGGACCAGGAGAAAACAATCCGGGATGCGGCTGAATCCGCTCTCCGTCAGGTCATCGGCCAAAATACCCTCGATAGCGTTCTGACAGGTGGAAAACACCAGATTCAACAGGAGACAGTCGGCATTTTACAGGGCATTCTGGATCTTTATCAGACTGGAGTAAAGATTATATCTATAGAGCTTCAGGACGTTCACCCTCCGATGGAGCTGGCAGATGCCTTTAAAAATGCCGCCACAGCCAGGGATGAGCGGGACAAGCTGGTCAATGAGGCTCAAGGCCAGGCAAATGAGGAATTGGCAAAAGCCCGTGCTGAAGCAGCCAGGATGACAATTGAAGCTGAAAGTTACCGGGATGAAATCATCCGGCATGCCGAGGGCGATTCAGCCCGCTTTTTAAAGAACTATGCAGAATACCGGGGCGCTGAAGAGGTTATCCGCAGGAAGCTGTACCTCGAAACCCTGGAGCAGATCCTGCCGGAAGCTCACACGTATGTTCTCCTGGAGTCCGGTCAGAGATTCATCGGGGTCCTCCCGTTCGGGAAGGAATTCTTCGAGGGCTTGGAACCAAAGGCCGGAGCAGGACCCGCCGGGGCCCCGAACATCGCTCCAAAGCCCCCTGGCAAGACAGATAAGCAATCCAATGACTGAGGAATATTTATGCCAATGGATAAAAAGCACAAGCTTCTGATTGCTGCCCTCATCAGCCTGATTGTCGTCGTGGTGAGTCTGGCTCAATCCCTCTTCGTGGTCGATCAAACCGAGCAGGCCATCGTGATGCATATGGGAAAGCCGGTCATGGTAATCACCGGTCCCGGCCTTTATGTCAAGAAACCTTTCCTTCAGCAGGCAGTGAAATTCGATAACCGGCTGTTAACCTCTGCTCTTTCGCCGACCGAAGTTTCCACCAGGGATCACAAGGGGCTTGTGATCGACTGCTATTGCCAGTGGAAGATTACCGACCCCCTGAAGTTTCTGGAATCCACCGGCACGCAAATCAGGGCTCAAAGCCGGCTGGACGATGTTATCCGGGCTGAACTGCGGGCTCAGGGGGGATTGAACAATCTGGCTGACCTGGTTTCAGTTGACCGGGAAACCATCTTCAAAAAAGTGACTGAGGCCGCGAGGGAAAAATCGTCCGGCATGGGAATCACCATCCTGGATGTTCGCCTGAAAAGGGCCAGCCTCCCGGCTGAAGACGAAAAGCTCGCTTTTGAGAGGATGAAAGCCGAAAGAGAGCGGGAAGCCCGGAAATACCGCGCGGAAGGGGAAGAGGAAGCCCTGCGGATCAAGGCGCAGGCAGAAAAGGGGAAAAAAGCGATTCTGGCTGAGGCCTATAAAAAGGCGCAGGAAATCAAAGGAGAAGGAGAAGCCGGGGCCATGAGGATCTCGGCAGATGCCTATGCTCAGGATCCGGACTTTTACGCCTTTTTCAGAACGCTCGAAGCCTACCGGAAAACTCTGAAAGCAAACACTACCTTTCTTTTTTCAGAAGATAACGAATTCTTTACTTACTTGAAGGGAAGCCATGGACAACAAAAACCAGCCCGAAAGGGAAAATAGTCAGCATACTGCCCAGCCCCGCTCTCCAGGACTGTCTTACCGGGAAGCGGGTGTTGATATCTCCAGGGAAGAAAAATCACTGGAAAAATTCATCACCTCCATGAGCAGGACTTTCCAATTTATACCACACGGTCCTGGTGAGGTGCTCAGCTCCATCGGATATTTCGCCAATATTATCAGGATTACCGACAGCCTGGGGCTGGCGGTCTCAGCGGACGGCGTAGGGACCAAGGTCCTCATTGCCCAGATGATGCATAAGTACGATACCGTGGGCATCGACTGCGTGGCCATGAATGTCAATGACCTGATCTGTGTGGGAGCAAAGCCGATCTCCTTTCTCGACTATATCGCCCTCCAGGATCCGGCGGACGACCTGCTCGACCAGCTTGGACAGGGCCTGCTGGAAGGTGCCCGGCAGGCTGGAGTCACCATTCCGGGAGGGGAAACCGCTCAGGTCCGGGACCTGATCCAGGGGGTCAGGCCCGGCTATGGATTCGATATTGCCGGTATGGGCATCGGCATTATCGATCCCGGACGGGTAATCGAGGGACAGGACCTAGGCGGCGGAGACATTATTATCGGTCTTTCCAGCAGCGGCCTTCACAGTAACGGCTACTCGCTGGCCAGAAAGATTTTTTTCAGCCAGGGGTCCTTCACCGTGGACAGCTACATTCCGGAGCTGGGCAAAACCCTGGGTGAGGAGCTTTTGACACCAACGATTATTTATGTGCCGCTCGTCAATGAGCTTCTGTCCCGGAGCCTGCGGATCAAAGCCCTGATCAATATCACCGGCGACGGATTACTCAACATTCTGCGGGTCAAGGCGCAGGTCAAGTTTACGGTTACCTCCCTGCCCGATCCTCCTCCCGTGTTCCCCCTGATGCAGCAGCTTGGCAGGATCAGCGATGATGAAATGTTTCGGGTCTTCAATATGGGCATCGGTTTTTGCATCCTTGCTCATCCCGATGACTTCGATGCCATAAAGACCGTCTGCCAGCAGTTCGGCATTGCCTGTTCCCGGATCGGTCATGTTGAAGAGGCTTCGGAAAAGGTGATCGATGTGGTTCCAAGGAAATTGCGGGGAATCAGCAGGTCTTTTTATAAGTTATAAAATACCGGAGAGGATAGATAATACCTAAAGGGGTAGGCAGGTCAAATGAATTGACCTGCCTACAAAAGAAGAAGAGGATTACACTTAAAAATTAGTATCACAAAAATATAAAATAGTCAAGACTATTTTTCAAATGTGATTCCATCGCTCTGCTGAAGGATGGAAATCCCGCCTAACCCTCCCCTGCTGCTCTTTACCTGGCAGCGCCTGTCCTGGGCTTTGCCCGGCCTGTCTTCAGCGGGTACAACAACGCCCGCTTGAGCTCCCTTGGGCTAAAAACCCGATAGAAAGATGATAGTAGAGATTTGCGGAATTATAGAATTCTGCTGACAATATTTTATTGCATAAGATAATACTATGCCCGCTTTCAATCCAATGGCGGGGCATAAATTTAATACAAGCGAAATTGAAGAATAAGGAGTAGAGGAATGAGATCGCGAGCTTGCCGGTGGATGGGAGTTGTATCCCCGTTGGTTTTTTGTCTGATATTGAGCCTGCTTGTCCCTTGGACCTGCCAGGCCGCAGAGAAGTATGACCTGATTGCTTTAATGAATGAATGCCAGAAAATGTCCAGTGATCCCGGAGTGATTGCCATCATCCAGTGGATACCCAAAGAGTGGTGGCAATCAACCCTGAGGCGGGCTGACGTTCCGGAATCGCGAATCAGGGAAGTGCTGAAGCTCTTTGACCCGTATATGACTTTTATCATCGTTCACGGCCGGATTTCCTCATCCGGATTTCCGGTCTTTACCGCAAAATCGGTCCTGCAGCATCACATTTTTCTTGAGGATAAAGCAGGCCGGCTCTCGAAACCCATCGACGAAGAACAGGTCGATGCCGGTGTCCGGAACGCGGTTATCATGATTAAACCGCTCTTTTCGAATATGCTGGGGCAGATGGGGGACAACATGAATTTTTTCCTTTTTCCCGCTCAGACCAAAGGTAAGGAGAAACCGTATGAAGCAAGGGGGGAGGGACAATTTTCCATCCGACTCAAGGGTGTTCCCAATATCGGGGATCAAACTTTCCAATGGCAGCTGCCCTTGAGCTCGCTCGTTCCAGCCAGGTTTTGTCCAAAATGCAGGAAGGAAGAAAATGGCTCATGGAAGTATTGCCCCTGGTGTGGCTCGATTCTTGCAATTCAATAATAATACTATACTATAAACGGCTGAGAACTGAACTTTTCCAGAGGAGTCAGGAGTCAGAATTCAGAATTCAGAATAAGCAATCATCTTCTCCTGACTCCTGGCTCCTGAATTCTGACTCCTGAATATAGTAATGTCTGCCGGGGAGGGAGCGTTCCGGCAGTGAGATGTCACCGGCAATGAGAGAGGAATAATGCAAAAGAGAATATAAATATTTACAAAATGTGCTTGATCGTGTTACCATTTTAGTAAATAGTGACTTTAAAGCTGGAAATGAAGTAAAGCCTGTATTACTATGTTTTCAGGACACCTTGCCAAACAGCAGGTTTATACTTACCACTTTATTCACATACAAATTATAATTTCAATAGGTTAGGTGATGGCCTAAAAATTAAGGAGTTACTCAGAGTAAGACCTGGCAAGTATATCCGCCTTGAATTTATATCCGCTTTTCGGATAAGCTATAAATAACTATACCCTAGATCAATAACCTGAAACAACGAGCAAAATACTACGGGGTTGCTTCTACGACTTTGTATCTTTACAATTGGGAGGTTAGAGTGTCATGAAAAGAAGGAGATTTCCAACCTACTGGCTGCTGCTGTCATTCCTGATTCTTTGGAACGGTACGTTAGCCTATTCCGCCTCGGTAACCTTTACGAATGAACAGAAAGTCAGCACCGGTGAGGCGATCCAGGTTCAACCCAGGATAATCTGTAACCAACAGGGTAACATTTATCTGGCCTGGCTTGAAAATACGGGCAGCAGGGATCGTATTGTGGTGAATAGTTCGAGCGATCGCAGCATAAACTGGTGGCCTGCCGCAGTAACCATACACAGCCAGGGGGCAAAGGTATCTCCAACTGCGAATTTCCAGATCTGTGCCGATAATGCCGGTCATCTCTATGGGGTCTGGGTAGACCTTCGGCATGGGTCACGGGGGGAAATTTACCTGAACTATTCCGAAGATCATGGGAAGACCTGGCAGAGCGATGATATCAAGATCAGTACCGGCCTGCCGGGAGTTTCAAATCCCCAGATTGCCTGCACCCCGAACGGGGAAGTCTATGTGGTATGGATTGATTCACGCAGTGGTGCCCAGGGGGAGGTTTATTTCAACCGCTCGGTGAATTTTGGCAAAACCTGGATGGCGGAAGACCGCCGTCTCGACTCTGCACTGAACCAGACAGCGAACTGCGCATCAGTCCGGATATTCTGCTCCGATAACCTTGTTTATGTGGCCTGGATCGAGCAGGGGACGGATAACCCCGGCATATATTACAATTATTCCACCAATAAGGGACAAACCTTCCAGCCCCAGAACATTCAACTGGTTCCCGGCGGATCCATCTCCGAACTGGAGGGAATATGGGGAGTCACCGGCAATAAGCCATCTCTGGTCTGGATTCAGGATGGGAATAAGGTGTATTTCAAGAACATGGCCAATACTTCCTCATCCCCGGTTCAACTCAACGGAAACTCTTCGGCCCCGGTCCGGGATGTTCGCCTTGCCGGCGATTCGGATGGGGATGTATATGCAATCTGGCTTGATAAACGTACCAGCTCGGTAGATCACGTTTATGGCAACTATTTCCGGAACGGCGGATCGAGCTGGGGCTCGTCATCGGGGGCGAGAATAGATACCTCGTACAGCAGCAGTGCCTGTTATCAGCCGAGTATCAGTTGCAGCAATCAGAACAATCAGAAGCTGGTAGCGGTAAGCTGGAGCCAGTTACGATCAAGCAGCCAGGGGCTGAATACGTATGTGGCTTACTCGCAGAGCTGGCCGCCAACCGGAGCCATCAACCTGAGAAATAATGGCACCAGTGCCTCTTCCCTGTATTCAAGCCTCTGCTGCAATAATGACAAAGGAGATATTTACGCCATCTGGCTGGAGACTGTTGAGAGAAGCGCGTATATCAATTCTTTCATCAATACCGATGCGAAGCTGGAGTGGACAGGAGAGACAAATTATTCTGATGATGGAGTGGAACCTAATTCTGCAGCAGGAGGGAGCGATTTCTCTTTTCGGGTGAAGTACAAGAACAGCCTGGATATGGCACCCTCCATCCGCCAGGTCTGGGTGGATGAAGATGATAACGGTACCTACGAAAGCAATGAAAAATACGACATGACTGCCTTGAGTCAGAATTATGACCGGGGGTGTACCTATGTCATGCAGATGCCTCTGAGATACAGCCCGGGATCGAGCGATCATGCCCACCGGTATCGATTCTACTTTACGGCTGGCGGTAACATAGCCACGGGAAAGCCGGCTATTGATCACTCCCTGACCATCAGTAATCCTGGATCCATCCCGCAGTTAAGCTGGGTGGGAACTCCAGGATATACCACTGACGGCGTGGAACCGAATGAGGACACTCCGGGCACGGAGCGAGTCTTTCAGGTAAAATTAACTTCCCAGTATGCTTCTCAGGATGTCCAGGTTCAGGTATGGATCGATGCCGATGATAACGGCGTTTACGAGAATCTGGAGAAATACCCCATGAACCTGATGGAGGATAGCAATCAGGTTTACGAATTTTCAATGCCATTGGAATACGCAGGCGACGGGAGACTCTTATACCGCTTTTTCGCCTGCGATCTCATCAGTTATGCCTCCGGAGCCCCTGCAACGAATCAAACTCTCAAGGTAAACAGAGCTCCGGTTCTCTGCTGGGCGGATGAAGATGGGTATGAGCACCAGACGGGAGAGAATGTCTTTACCTTCAAGGTGGTCTACAGTGATCAGGACGATGATCCACCATCTGTTCATCAGATCTGGGTGGACCTCAATAAGGATGGAGACGCACAGGAGGAGGAAAAATATCCCCTGGACCCCAATGACACTTCAACCGATTATTCTGCCGGACGCCTTTATATCGCCAGAAATGTATACCTGCTGTATGGCGGGCATGCGACCGTTCCGATCAGGTTTGATTTCCAGGACGGTTCCGCCGAAGCCGAGTCCGGTTCCTGCCCATCGGGCCTCTCCCCCCTTGGCCAGTCAATACCTCTTCAGCAGTATGGGCACCCGCCCGTACTGAGCTGGACCGGGGATGATGAGGAGTACCAGGATGACGGGGTGAAATTTGACACCAGTCCTGACGGCGAAGGGTATACTCTGAGCTTTAGGATCAAATATACTGACTTTGATGGTGACCGGCCAGGAGATCGTGGTGTTTGGAATGATCCTGGATATGAGGTTTGGATCGATCTCAATGACAACGGTATTTATGATACGAGTGAACGCTTCCTCATGGATGAGGAGGAATCACATCAGAGCGGTTCGACCTACACCGCTCTCTACAGTCGGTCCATATACCATGTTCTTCCGCCCCAGGATAGAAAGTTAAGTTACCGGTTCTATTTCCATGACGGGAAGAATTTGGCTGCCGGTGAGGGATCCGGAGTGCAGAATTATGTTAACTTCAACCAGGCCACCCTCCAGTGGATGACAAATCCTGCCACCGCGACCCTGAATCAGCCTGTTACCTTCCGGGTAAGATATGTCAGCCTGGATAACGAGATGCCAACTCAACAAAAGGTATGGCTCGATATCAATGACAACCGGCTCATGGAGGAGAATGAGAAACTGTCTATGGATGAGGTGGATTACGGTGACATGAACTGCACCAATGGAAAAGAGTACAAGCGGGATTACCGATTTACCTTTGCCGGAGACGGAGAACTGCAATATCGATTCCTCTTCAGTAATTCTCAGGGCAAAGTCCTGGGTACGCCTGAGCAGATCCACACCATAGCCATAGAGACATCCCTCCTTGCGCCCACCCTGTCTTGGACGCCAGGTTATACCAAAGGAGTGAAGCCGAACCAGGGATACAGCGGAGAGAGCTTCACCTTTCAGGTGAAATACGATGATCCTGATCCATCACTGTATTGCCCCAGCAAGAGGCAGTATCAGCTCTGGATCGATATGAACAATAATGGCGAATACGAGGCAACCGAAAGACTGGATCCAAATAACCCCGACTCCGGGTCAGGGATCTATACCTATTATACGGTGCTGAACTCGGAGGAAGGCGGGGCATTATCCTACCGTTTCGTCTTTAATAACTGCTATAGTACAGCCATAGGAGAACCTGCTGAAGACAGGACTCTCACCCTCTGGCCAAAACCCGAACTGTCGTGGCTGGGAAGCGAAGGATACCATGAGGATGGAGTAGATCCTAATACCGGTTCCACCAAGGCCCAGTTTACCTTTAAGGTGAAATACAAGGATTCAAGAAACGTTGCGCCCACCCTGGCCCAGCTGTGGATCGACCTTGACCAGAATAATTACATCGCAGATGAAGAAAAATATTCACTGCAGGAGGTGGCAGGCGGCAGTTATGCTGACGGCAAGGTGTACCAGGGGGCAGTCACTTTCTCGTCAAAGACTGACGGGTCATTCACTGACTGTTACCACTATCGCTTTGTTTTCCAGAACGGCAAAACCGAGGCCATAGGCGATCCCGCCGGAGATAATTGCCTGCGCATCACCCCCGACCAGCTCCCCCGGCTGGTAGCCGGGTCGGTGACTCCCAATCCCGGCAATGGCGGAAGCTCGTTCCAGTTCCAGATTACCTATAAAGACGCGGATAACGAGGCTCCTTCCACGGGAGGAACCCTCTGGCTCGATCTCAACCGCGACAATCTGCGGCAGGAAAGTGAAAAGTGGCCTCTGCAGGAGAAGGATCCTAATCAGAAAGACTACGAAGAGGGTAAGGACTACCAGGCATCCCGGCAGGTCTTCTTTGATCCGAATCTCAGCAGCGGCACAACCAATGAGATTGCTTATCAGTTTTACTTCAGCGACGCAAACACTTCTTCAGCACATGTCAGGGTAACCAGGGTCGGCAATGTTCCGGAACTGACCTATGGCATCATCCCTGAGACAGGCACTGCCGATAGCTACTTTACCTTTCAGGTGATTTACTCCGATCAGGACGGGGATATGCCGCTTGCGTATCAGATATGGGTGGATCTGAACGGCGACGGCGATTACGATGATCTCAACGAGCGCAACTCCATGTCTCAGGAAAGCTCGACGGATACGAATTGCAAGGATGGCAAAACGTATACCCGGACCCTGTACCTTGCAAATGTGGAAGAGAGCGTAATCTGCTATCGTTTTTATTTCCATGACGGTAAAAACCTGGCCAAGGGCGCTCCTGCTCATGACCGTATCTTGTCCGTGAACCATGAGCCTTTCCTGACATCTCCAGAAGTCAGTCCGGCCAGGGGAGCGGGGGGAACTGAGTTTACCTTCCGGGTGATCTACCATGACGGAGATAATAATCCTCCGCTCAGTTATGATGTCCTGATCGACGAAAACGGCAATGGAACGTATGAGCTGAACGAGCATCATGCTTTGTATCAAAAGGACTTGCAGAAAGAGTTCAAGGATGGCGTTACCTATGAATTGGTACTGCCAATCCTCTATGCAGGAGATGCTCCGGTAAAATACCAGTTCTCCTTCTCCGATGGGCATAGTACGGTTAAGTCTCCAGAGGCGCTTCTCTGGGTAACTCGTGTAGGCACCTTGCCAATCCTGCAATGGGTGAATGCAGACGGCTATCGCCAGGATGGAGTTGATCCGAATTCCAGCCTGTCAGACGCCAATTTCAGCTTCAAGGTATGGTATCAGGATGCGGATTATCAGACAGGAGACCCCCTCCCGAAGGTAGAGCTGATAATCGAACGCAATACCGACCGGATAAATACGGTCATGGAAAGATACTCTCTCTCCACTACCTCCACGAGCACCAGCTCTATCATCTCGGGCCGGATATATTCATCGACTCAGCGTTTTTCCCGCGCCGGCGGAGACGGAGTTTTTACCTACCGCTTCTTTGCTACGGACGGAAAAAATCTGGCCACCGGAACACCGACAGCAGGAGGAAAGTTCTACATCGACCGGGCTCCTGTCTTGAGCCCCCCGGACACCGGTGACCTCATCACCCTCATCGATGTAGACAAGTGGCTCTATAGGTTTGAGGTGAAATACTCCGATGCGGACGCAGATCCGCCGGTAGAAAATGTCTGCTGGATCGATGTCAATGGTGATGGACAGTATGGCAGCACTGAGGCTTTCCTGATGAGCCCGAAAGAGGAAAATCCTGACTACTCAAATCCCGATGGAGTGACCTTTACCCTTGAAAAATCCCTGTCCTGTCAGGGAAGCGGAACCTTGAAATACAAAATGGCCTTCAAGGACAAGGGAGCAGCGGCAACCGGAAATCCGACCGAGGATCATACGGTCAAAGTCGTCAACCGGTATTACCGGGATAATGACGGCGATGGCTACGGCAATCCGACGATTATCAAAGAGCAGTGCAGCAAACCGGCTGGTTATGTCGCTTATGCGACTAAAGAAGCCTTCGATACGGATGATAACGACCGCTATACCTATCCGGAAGCACCCGAGATCTGTGATGGCAAGGACAATGACGGCAATGGCCTGATCGACGATAACCCCCCGGACGGAAAGACGTATTATGAAGACGCCGACGGGGATAGATATGGAAACCGCTACAGTTCCCGGAAATTCTGCCAGGGCGAAAATCCCGCCAACTACGTTATCAGCTCGACTGACTGCGACGATAATAATCCGCTGATTTATCCGGGGGCAACAGAATCCTGTGATAATGTGGACAATAACTGTGATGGTGTCGTGGACAACAGCACTACCAAAAAGTACTATCATGACAAGGATAACGATGGCTACGGCGATCCGAGCGATTATTCCTGGAAGAATCTGTGCGATGATCGTCCGAACTACGTGGAGAATTCCCAGGATTGTAATGACAACGATTCCGGCATTCATCCGAATGTCCCGGAAATACACTGCAATGGCGTAGACGACGACTGCGATCCGAACACCCCGGATAATAATTCGCCCCAGATTGCGTATATCCCTTCGCAGGTGGTCCGGGTCGGTCAGACCCTTACTCTGCATCCACAGGCGAGTGACCAGGATAATGACAGCGTAACTTACCGGTATACCGGCTGGATGAGCAGCAGTTCCATTACTCCTGACCCGAATGATATCGGCACCCATTGGGTGACAGTTACCGCTCAGGATAGCTGCTCGAACACATCCCTCGATGACAACCGGTCCAGCCAGAAGGTTCTGGTTACGGTGGTCGGCAGCGGGACCATTCAGGGGAAAATTACCAGCACAGAGGATGGAAATCCTGCGATAGATACAGCTCTGGTTCAGGTCCAGGGCATGCCGGATTCATCCGATACCTCGGATACCCAGGGGGATTATTCCATTTCAGATCTTTCTCCCGGCCAATACCGGCTGGTGGTGACAGCTTCGGGATATCAGCAGAAACTTTCCGAGAAGATTACCCTCTCATCCGGCCAGATGGTAACGTACAACATCCAGTTGTCTCCCGGAATAGGGACCGTGACCGGAAAGGTAGTTGAAATTCAGGGGAATACGGAAAATCCCCTCCCCAAGAGCAGGAGGCTCACCGTTGTGGCAACTTCGATAACCGAAGGACTTTCTCCCATCGCAGTCCAGACCGATCCGAATGGCAAATATGTACTGGACCTTCCGAAAGGCACGTTCAAACTGGCCGCCTTTGATCCCAACAGTCAGTTCCTGCCTGTTGTCGAAACTAACAGCGGGAAGGGGTTTACGGTTGATCCTAATCATTCGCCAGACCTCAAGTCTCATGCACAGCTCAAGCTCAAGGTAACCGCCAATCCAGACTGGCCTGATCTGCCGCCTGCCCTGAAAATCACCTCGGTGGAGAAATGGGACCGCACCGATCCTGACCATCCTGAGCTGGTGACCATTCTTTTCTTCTATCCGCAGGACAGCTTCTTCCATCCGGGAGAATCCGTGCCACAGATCGAGCTGCATATCAATGTCGATGATACTGATCCTGATATGATTGGCAGCGGGGTCGTGGACGATCAGGCACTCTGGGTGGATGATCAGGTCCAATACCATATCCCCGGACATTATGAAGCCAGGTTTGACCAGTATTATGGGCAGGCAGATCCTGCCGTTGGCCGGGTAGCCATTCGCTGTACGGTGCTCTATGCGTTCAGCAGGAGCCAGGAATTTCACTACAGCTTCATTGTTCATCCCTGGGAGGACAGGGACACGACCGCGCAATTCCTGACCAGCCGGATCGAAACCAAAACGACCATGGTTGAAGGTGGCACTCTCGGACCATTGGGCTTCATCGAAACAGCAGACTCATCAAACCGTATATTCGATTGTTCCAGGGTCAATATTCCTTCCTACGGCCTGTATCCGGTTGAAGCTGATGCAAACAGGGAGATCCGCACCTTGCGGGTCTGCCTGGACCGAATGCCGCCCCGTTCAGCCGCAGACCGGATCGTAAGCTATATTTATGATCTGCGAATGCTGGAGCCACTTACAACCGTGGGTTCTCAAGATACAGCAGCTTCCTGGGCCCAGGTAAATCCGGATAATCCCCTTACTGTATCTATCCAGCTCGATATGGATCGGTTATTAAGCTACTATGACCCGAACAAGAACCCGCTCGCCTTTGACCCGAACAATGGATCACCCTCCCTGGATGATCTCGAGGTGCGATACCAGGATGCAAATACCCTGGAATGGAAAGTAGATGGCATTGATAATCTGCGGATGGAAGGAGATATGAACCATATGCTCGCGGTGGCTTTCTCGCTTGTGCACAACAGCCGTATGGCTGTATTCCATATCTCGCCGAGCAGCCTTCTGGCCGTGCCTTTGTCCGGCGAAATGATCCAATTATACTGGAGGGATAACGCTCTTTCGGAAGCAGGGTTTGAGGTTCAACGAAGGAATAAGGGCAGCAGGGACTTTATCCCGTTAATACGACTGGAGCCCAATACCACCTCGTACATTGATTCTACCGGACTCATGCCGAAATCGACCTATGAATACCGGGTCTGTGCGGTGAGCGTCAGAGATGGACGCAGCTCATTCTCGAAGCCTGTGGAGGTGACAACCTTAAATCCATCAAAGCCCACCCCCGGTGATTCTTCAGGCGCAGGGACCTGCTTCCTTTCCGCCATCAAACGGTTCCTCTTCGGTGATCAGGGGAAATGGTGGATGTGGTAATCTGATATGTCTCAAGGGGCCGATTCTCTTGTGACGGCCCCCATGCTCATGAAGAATCGAGTAGGGAGGTTCCTCACGGTTCCTCCCTCTCACACCACCGGGCATACCTGCTCGGTACCACGGCGGTTTCCTTTGGTTTGTAACGATAAGTACCTGTCTATGAGACTGACGAGTTTATGCT